>CBDVEP010000013.1:0-35380 GCA_965373035.1 uncultured bacterium | reverse complement strand
TACATTTTCTGAATTATGTCAAGTTCAAAACTATTGCATTTTCGCAACGGTCTCTAACTATCCTGATACCAAATTAAATAGTTATTTATTGACTTTTTGTTTGGATACTGTATGTTTGTTCAGTATGATTGGGAGTTTACATATCCACACAGAATTTTCTCTGCTTCAGTCTTATGCTCGCATAGAAGAGCTTGCAGCATTGGCTAAAGAATACCATTTTAAAGCCTTAACCATTACAGATACAAATAATACTTATGGTGTGATAAAATTTTATCAGAAGTCTTTAGAGTATGGTATAAAACCCATTATAGGCAGTTTGATTAAAATAGAGAAAAAATACGTTATTCTTCTGGCAAAAAATAACACTGGCTACTATGAGATTAACCGTTTGATTACCTGTAAAAACCTTTTGGAAAAGAAATTTGACCTTTTATCTTTTATTATTAAGAATATAAAAAATTGTTTTATTCTTTCACCATTTGTAGATTTAATGGACAACTTAAAGAGCCTGAATCTGCTTTGTTATCTGGAGCTGCCTTTAACTTTACCTTATGACAAACAACAAAAAATATTAAGGTATTCTTCTGAAGAAAAGATAGCATTCATCCCTACTTATCCTGTAAATTTTTTGAAAAAAGAAGACTATACAATATTCAGATTATTAACAGCTATCAGGAGAAATAAAGATATTCAATCTGTTGAAGAAGAATGTCAGCTAAAGAAAAATAATTATTTTATTTCCAGAAAAAAGTTTGAAAATATGCTTAAGGATTATCCCGGATCAAAAGAGAGAATAGAGGGAATTATACAGCAGTGTAATGTGGAATTTGAATTTAATAAAATAGAATTACCTCAAATTAAGTTCAGTACAAAGTTGTCTCCTTTTAAAAAACTGGCACATTTATGTATGCGAAAGTACAATAAAAAATTTAAAAAAAGGAGTTTGCTGTATATAAAAAGGCTGAAAAAAGAGCTTATGGTTATTAAAAAATTAAATCTTGAATCTTATTTTTTAATTGTGTATAAAATTGTTCAGTATGCACAAAAGGAAAAAATATCCTATACAGGCAGAGGGTCAGCAGCCAATTCCCTTGTATGCTTTCTGCTGGATATCACATTTGTTGACCCCTTAAAATATAATCTTTTTTTTGAGCGTTTTCTTCATTTAAAAAGAAATGGTCTGCCTGATGTGGATATTGATTTTCCATGGAACAGGCGAGATAAGGTTATTCAGTTTATTTATGATACATTTAAAACAACACATACTGCTTTAATCAGTACACATGTTACATTTAATGTCCGCAGTGCTATCAGGGAAAGTGCAAAGGTAATGGGTATAGATGACAGGGAAATCAGCCATGTGACTAAAAAGATTCCTTTTTTTTTCAGGATAGAGAACTTATTGAAGTTAAATGAGCAATTGCCAGAGCTTAAAGGGATGAATTTCAAAAACAGCCTGTGGGAGAAAGTCCTGTATTATGCTGACAGGATTATGCATCTTCCCCGTCATATCTCCATTCATCCTGGGGGGATGGTTATTTCCAGAAAGCCTCTTTTTTATTTTACTTCACTTCAGAGAGCTCCCAAGGGATTTTATGTGACACAGTTAGATATGTATGATATTGAGAAATTAGGACTGCTTAAAATAGATATTTTAGGTCAGCGTTCTTTAGCAGTGATTGATATGGTTTTAAAATGGATTATGCCGGAAATAATTCCTGATATGGATGTTATTTTTCATGACAGAAAAACAATTCAGATTATTAAAAAAGGAGAGACCATTGGATGTTTTTATATTGAATCACCAGCTATGCGTCAGTTGTTAAAAAAATTGCAGGTTGAAACATTTGAAGAATTAACAGCAGCAAGCTCAGTAATACGACCTGGGGTTGCAGAAAGCGGTATGATGCAAAAGTACATTCAGTTTCATAATAATCCATCCCAGGCTACTTATATCCACAGCGACTTAGGGAAAATATTAAAAGAAACTTATGGGATTATGATATACCAGGAGGATGTTATCAGGGTAGCATCGCATATTGCAGGCTTTCTACCGGAAGAAGGGGATATTTTAAGAAAATCCATGAGTGGAAAGAGCCGTTCATCAAAAGCTATAAAATCTTTAAAAGAAAAATTTATATCAGGCTGTATTGCTAATCAGTATTCTTCTTCTGTTGCTGCTGCGTTATGGAACCAGATTGAAAGTTTTGCCGGGTATGCATTTTGCAAGGCGCACAGTGCTTCCTATGCCAGAGTTTCTTTTACAGTGGCTTATTTAAAGCAGTATTTTCCTGCAGAGTTTATGGCATCTGTTCTGTCAAACAGAGGCGGATTTTATTCCCCTCTGGTTTATGTAGAGGAATCCAGAAGGATGAAATTAACTATCCTTCCTCCAGATGTTATGCGGGCTGATTATAATTTTATTCCAGGAGACAGAACTTCTATTATTACTGGTTTATCTTTTATTAAAAATATTTCTTATGTAACCATAAAAAATATATTAAAAAAAAGAGCAGAAAGTAAATTTTTAAACTTATCTGATTTTATTAATCGGTGTCATATTACAGAGACAGAATTTTTACTTCTATCTAAAGCCGGGGCATTGGATTTCAGCGGATATAACCGAAAGCAGTTGTTTTTTTTAGCCAGTCATCTTGCTGGTATAAAGAAAAAAAGCTCTTCTTCTCTTTTTTTAAACATGGAAGAAAAATTTCAGATTCCTGTAAAAACAGATTTTTCTTTAAAACAGAAAATATTGTTTGAAATTGATTTATTAGGTTTTTCACCCACAGCACATCCTTTAAATTTAATTAAACCCAGACCAGGAGTGATTAAATCCTGTGAAATTAAGCATTATGCTAATCAATATGTTACTATGATGGGTGTAAAAATTTTTTCAAAACAGATTCCTTCAAAAAAGAAAAATGGTTTTATGAAATTTATCTCTTTCATGGATTTATATGGCACATTTGAGACTTTTCTTCCTTTAAAGAATTACAACAGGCTTATCCCTTTAACTTTAGCTTCATCTATTTTTTATGTTTATGGCAGAGTCAGAGAAGATTTTAGTGCATATACACTTCATCTGGAGAATGTAGAACCTATATTTTTAAGGAAATAGAGATTGTTAAGTTTGTCTTAAACACACATCTTAAAAATAAATTATTTGACCAATTCTTTATTTATAATATATTTTTTACATATAAAATAGTTATACTGGTTTGAGTTTCTGAAGCCCGAATCAGCAATAGACCGTACTGTTTTACGAATACAGGTTAAACGAATATTTACTCCTTGAACCCTTTGCCGAGCGAAGCGATGCTTATCTTGATATATCTTTAAAGTTTATATTGAAATAAACCGATTATTAAACTGGAGATATAATTATGACAAAGCCAGGCGAAAATACTCCTTATGATAAATATAAAGAAACACAAATAAAGACTGCTAATCAGGGAAAATTAATTATAATGCTTTATGATGGGGCAATTAAATTTCTTACTCAAGCTAAAGAATCACTGGCAAAAAAAGATGTAGAAGAGTCCCATAATAAAATTGTTCGTGCACAGGATATTATTATGGAATTATTGCTTTCTCTGAATATGCAGGCAGGTCAAATTGCCCATAAATTGTATAATCTTTATTTATATATGAATAAAAAATTAATGGAAGCAAATGTATATAAAAAAGTCGAACCAGTTGATGAAGTATTAAAAATGCTTCTTGATTTAAAAGAAGTTTGGAGCGATGTTTCTGACCAACCTAGTTTAGGGGATGAAACTTCTCTGGAAAAAAGTATCAGTGTTAATATTTCTACTTAAATAAAGATTTTTTATTTTGTCTTCTTTAAAATTTCTGCTAGAGTCATATTTAAGCTGCTTTTTTCAATTAAAGATGTCATTTTTTTAAATAATTCTTCTATAAATCTATATTCTTTATCCTGTGAAACCTTAATATCTGATTCCTTATATTGATTCAGGTTCTGGATTATAGTATTCAAATAAATTTTATCTGGTGGTTTAATGAGTGTATAAAATTGTCCTTTTTCTTTTTGAATTTCAATAACAATTCTGTATTGTTCTAATATATATAAAATTTCATTAACCAATTTTACAGGGATATTTAACTGTGAAGCCATATCTTCATTGGTTAAGGGTTCATTATCTGATTCAAAATTTTTAGAAAGCAATATAAGTAATTTAACTGCTAATTTTTGCTTTTTTTCATTATCAATTTTTAAGGGTGCTGCTTCTTTTTGAAAAGTTTTTAAGTTCTGCACTGCAAAACTAATCTCAGCTCCCAGTAAAACAATTACCCAGCTTATATAAACCCATATTAAGAAAAGGGGAAGCGGGGCAAAACTGCCGTAAATAGCTCCATATTTTGCAACTCCAATCTGGAAAGACATATATCCCCACTGGGCAAACTGCCATAAAGTTCCTGCAATGATTCCTCCAATTAAAGCAGAAGTAAATTTAACATTTGTATTCGGCAAAAAAGTATATAGAAATGTCATTACGAGCCAGACCATTGCATAAGGGAGAAGTTTTAAAATAAATATATATATATAACTGAAAACAGAAACACTTAATATTTTTTGCAGGATAACATTGCTCTGCAGCGTAGCTGTAGAACTGGCTGCTACAATTAACAGTAAAGGAGCGATTAAAGTTACAGAGAGGTAATCAGTAAATTTTTTTCCTATTGTTCTTCCTTTTTTAACTCCCCATATTACATTAAATGATTTTTCAATATTTCCCAGAAGAGAAATAACAGTAAAAAATAAAAGTCCTACACCAATTGCTCCCAGTGTTCCTACATTTGTGTTGTTAATATATTCAATAATATTATTAACTATCATTGTACGACCACCAGAAAATTTTAATAACATTCCCCTGATTGCATCTGTATTTTGAAAACCAAATCCTTTTAATATGGAAAAAGCAACTGCAAGAAAAGGTACAATAGCCAGAATTGTAGTATAAGTCAATGCTGATGCCCGCAGGAGACATTTATTTTGAATAAAACCAGTAGAAACAAGATATGTCCATTTAAAAAAAGTAAAAATTTTTTTCTTGATGTTTGAGATTTCTTCAAATTCAAAAACCCATATATCATGAGTAAAAAATTTAATTAATTTTTGAATTATGACTTTAACCTTACTTACCTTTGGCATTTTTCTCCTCCTGCGATTTTCATAGTCTAGGGGTCAGGTCGGGGCAGTTCGCTGGTTCGAGTTATGAAACTCGAACCAGCGAACTCGATAGCCTGCCAGACCTGACCCCTAAAACTATCGGTGTGATTGATAAGTGTCAATAAAATTAATTATTTTTTCAAGTGTTTCTTTAAAATCTTCCAATCCTTTAGCTGGTATTTTTATTGTGTTTCTCATTGTATGCCGTTTTTCTGTTATTTTTAAATATTCTCCTTGTGGAGTTGTTTTTAAATCAAAAAAAAATAACTTTTGTTCAATAGGTAACTTCTCGTTATAAATATCTTTCTCTTCCATAATAACCCCCATTTTGAAATGATTTATAAATCATTCAGGTATTATTTCCAATATTTTAATTTCTATTCTTATTATTGGATATAATTTATTAATATATATAATAATTTCATTATTTCAAGTTATTTTTTAAATTTTACACAACATTGATTATTTCTAATACTTAAAAGCACTGCCACCTATAAATTCTCTTAATATGGATACATTAGGTACAATTTTAGAAACAGAAGGAAGAAAATAATCAAGGATATTAAGTAATCGTCTAGCTTCAGTATATTCAGGCACGTTATGTGAAATCATTTTTAAATATTTATACGCCATTGGTTTTAGTATTGAAGTTTCATAAATTAGACCAGAGTTAAATATAATATCAGCATCTTCCTGAAAAGGAAATACATATTTTTCTTCTCCTTTGCGTACATTTTTCCACATTTTTAATGTATCATAAGCTGAATGATTCCTGTAAACAAAATCTCTTACGATTCTTCTGAATAGTCTCGTATCCCTTGTTCGTATCCTGAAATTATTGCTAATCCTTAACTGCGAAAGCGCGGAAACATAAATTTTGTATTTTTTATTTTTTGGCACTGAATAAGTCAATTTTTCATTTAATCCATGTATTCCTTCTATTAAAATAATCTGATCTTCTTTTAATTTCATGTGAACTGTTTTTTCTTTTCTCATGCCTTTTAAAAAATCAAATTTAGGCATTTCAATTGTTCTCCCTTTTAAAAGATCATTAAGATGATGATTAAAAAGATGGACATCAAGGGCTTCAAGGCATTCAAAATCATAATTACCTTTTTTATCCCTTGGTGTCTGGTCTCTATTCAGGAAATAATTATCAATGGAAATACTGATAGGTTTTAAACTATTTACTCTTAATTGGATGGATAATCTTTTAGCAAAAGATGTTTTCCCTGAAGAAGAGGGGCCTGAAATAAAAATAAATTTAATATCCTTTTGTCTTTTTGCAATTTGATCAGCAATCAAAGATATCTTTTTTTCATGCATAGCTTCTGAAATATTTATTATTTCAGTTAACTTATCTTGTTTAATAAGATTATTTAATTGAGTTACATTTGATACATTTTGCGTTTGATACCAGTCTCTGGTTTCCAGGAAAACTTTGCTTAATTTTTTGGGAGTACCTGATTTTAGAAATTTATATTTATTTTTAACAAGGCCTGGGAAACGAATTAAAAAACCTGGAGGATACATGATGAATTTATATTTTTTTATCATTCCTGTATTAGGAGCAAGAGGCCCCGCACACATATCCTGAAAATCATCAATTTTGTAAAATTTAATATAATCCCTATTTAAATATTGAATTAACATGGCTTTATCAAACTCTTTTATTGTTTTGTAATATTTAACAGCTTTTTTTCCAGGGATGTAGAGAGTTTTAATATCAAGATGAGAGTTTACAATATTATCAAATTCCTTATTAATCTGGTGAAGTATTTTATTATTAATTTTTTTCTCCATTTGCAGATCAAAATAATAATTAAAAAGAATTGAAGGGCCAATCATTAAAATATTTTTTTTAAATATTTTTTTAATAACATAACTAATAAGAAAAACTGTTGTATTTCGATAAAATTCAAGACTTCGTTTGTTCTGTAGAGAAATATAGTATATTTCAGAGTCATACCTGATTTTTTCACTTAAGTCACAATATACATTATTTATGCAAGCTGCAATAATTTCTTTTTTATTTGGAAATTTAATGATATCAAGAATCTCTTTTGCTGTTGTCCCGTTTGTAATATATTTAATAGTTGAAAATTTGTCGGATTTAATAATAGCCTGAACTTCTTTTTTCATAGACCGTATAATATAACTTTTTAAACTAAATTTCAATAAAAATTTTTAATTTTCTTGACAAATATTTACAAATTAATATACTCATGATGGGGTCAGGTTATAACATTTGACATTTTTTATCTGAATGTCAAATGTTATGACCTGACCCCTATTAAAAAAAGGGGTAGCTAATGAATATATTAATTATGGCTGGTGGTAAGGGAGAGCGCTTCTGGCCAAAAAGCAGAGTCTCCAAACCAAAACAATTACTTTCCATTGTAAGTGATAAAACAATGATAGAAGAAACTGTATTTCGATTAGAAGGTTTAGTTGATTATAAAAATATATTTATTTCTACTAATGAAAATTTATTAACTGATATAAAAATGTTATTACCACAGATCCCGGATGAAAACTATATAATTGAACCTATTGGCAGGGATACAGCACCGGCTATTGCTTTTGGTGCAGTTTATATTGGGAAACGAGAGCCGGGAAGTGTTATGATAGTTTTGCCTGCTGATCATTTGATTGTTGAGAAAGATGTTTTTCAAAAGGATTTAAGGATTGCCCAGCAGATTGCAAAAGATACAGGATGCCTAGTTACTTTTGGTATAAAACCTTCAAGAATTGAAACAGGATATGGGTATATTGAATTAGGGGAAGTTATTAATACAGAATATGAAAATCATGCTTATGAAGTAAAATGTTTTAAAGAAAAGCCTGATTTCATGCAGGCAAAGGAATATTTTCAAAAGGGCAATTTTGTATGGAATAGCGGTATGTTTGTTTTTACAACAAATGCGATTTTAGAAGCAGTTGAGAAATATTTACCGGATTTATTTGAAGGATTAATGGAAATTCAGGAAAGTATTGGAACAACAGATGAAAGGGAAGTTGTACGAAAAAATTTTGAGAATTTTGCAAAGATTTCAATTGATTATGGTGTTATGGAAAAAGCTGATAATGTATTATCCATGAAAGCTCAGTTTACCTGGGATGATGTAGGAGCATGGTCTTCACTTTCACGTGTTAAGGAAATGGATGAAAATGAAAATGTTATTAATTCTGACTGGAAAGGGATTGATACAAAGAAGTGCATTATTCATAATGACAAAGGTATTATTTCTACTATAGGGGTCAGTAATCTGGTTATTGTTAAAGATGGTGATGCAGTACTTATTGCTGATAGATCCAGGGAGCAGGAAGTAAAGAAGATTGTAAAAAAGCTTAAAGAAGATGAAACTTTAAAAAAATATATTTTATAGGAGGGAAATATGTCAGAAAAAAAACCAGTTAAACCTAACCAGTGGAGATTTACAGCAATTATATTAATCATCATTATTGTAATTTCACTTTTTTATTTTCTTATAAAAGGATTTTTAAAAGTTAATTACATTACATTAGCAAAATTGCAATATGGAAAAAAAGATATGTTGAATAATTTATTAATGATTAATAATCAAAGTAAAAAGTTTAAAAAAGGGAAATTACAGGTGAATCAGTTTGCAGAGATTTTATGGGCAGGCTATGGAATAACAAAAAAGAATCAAAAAACAGTCTTTACATTGCTGAATTATCCTTTAAATATTTATATATGTGTTGACGCCAGTGATGTTGTGCATTTAAAACATGGATTATATTTATATAAATCAAAGATACATAATTTAAAAAGAGTACAATCTGCAAAAGTTAAAAGTCATCTTAGAAAGATACTGAAATTAAAGAAAGAAGTTCCTCCTATATTAATTATTACAGCAAAGGATATAGCTTATCAGAAAGATAAAGAAAAAGTTTATTTTGAAACAGGTCAGGTTATTTCACAAATTTTACTAAAAACAAGGCAGCTAAATTTAAAGGTTCGGTTTATTAAGAGTTTTGATATTGTAAAAATCATGAATGTTTTAGATTTAGAAGAAGATATCCCTGTTATGGTTTTCCTGATAGGGAAATAATAAATCGTAGAAAAAAACTTGAAATTTAATTTAATAAATATAGATTTTACATTAATTAAATGGTGGGTGTAGCTCAGTCCGGTTAGAGCACCTGGTTGTGGCCCAGGTGGCCGGGGGTTCAAGTCCCCTCATCCACCCATTACATAAGTCCATTGCTGGTTCGAGTTTCATAACTCGAACCATTATTTATGATTCTGGTTATGCGACTAATGGGAATGCTTATGATAAAACATCGAACCAGCGAACTTGTTTTTTAAATAAATTCTACTTAACTTCTTATTCTACTGTGCTATATTACCACTATAATATTATCAATATAATGAGGTATAACTATGAAATATGCAAATTCAATTATTAATTTAATAGGGAATACTCCGTTAGTAAAAATTAACAAATTAGTACCTGAAAATGTTATAGCATTGGCAAAGTTAGAATATTTTAATCCGATGTCTTCTGTTAAAGACCGTATAGCCATAGCAATGATAGAAAAAGCCGAGAAAGAATTGAAACTTAAAAAGGGTACTATAATTATAGAACCAACATCCGGAAATACTGGAATAGGTCTGGCATTTGTTGCTGCAGTTAAAGGGTATAGATTAATTTTAACCATGCCTGAAACAATGTCAGTTGAAAAACAAAAACTTTTAACACTATTAGGAGCAGAAATAGTTTTAACACCGGGAACTGAAGGTATGAAAGGAGCTATTAATAAAGCAGAAGAATTGGCTAAAAAATATAAGAATTCATTTATTCCACAACAATTTGAAAATCCTGCTAATCCTGAAATTCATATTAATACCACTGCTAAGGAGATATGGAAGGATACAGAAGGTAAACTTGATATTTTTATTGCTGGAATTGGTACTGGCGGTACTATTACAGGTGTTGGCAAAGCTTTAAAAAAACGGAAAAAAAATATAAAAATAATTGGTGTTGAACCTGACGCATCAGCTGTTCTTTCAGGAGGAACTCCAGGTTCTCATAAAATACAAGGCATTGGTGCGGGTTTTATTCCTGATGTCCTTGATACAAAAATCCTTGATGAAGTAATTCGAGTGAAAGATAATGATGCATTAAAAACAGCTTCAAGACTTGCTAAAGAAGAAGGTCTTTTTGCAGGGATTTCTTCCGGTGCGGCAATGTGGGCAACTATGAAAGCAGCACAAAGAAAAGAAAATAACAATAAAATAATAGTCACAATTTTACCTGATACAGGTGAGAGATATCTGTCAATAGATTTCCCGGAATAATATAGATGTTAGTAAAGAAAAAATTTTTCATCCAAAAATTATAAAACAGGCATATGAAATTTTAGGTCTACTTTAATAATAAAATTTTATTTTGCCCTTTTTTATTGACTTCTTTAATAAATTATATATTATGTAAAAACTAAAAGCGCCCGTAGCTCAGCTGGATAGAGCGTCTGACTTCGAATCAGCAGGCCGGGGGTTCGAATCCCTCCGGGCGTGCATTTTTATTAGTTTTTATAAGAAGTTATAAAATACGCTTCCCTAATAATGATATCCTTTTTACTTTGTTCCCACTTTTGTTCCCATTTTTTTAATAAAAAATATTGATAATATTTTTTAAAATATCATATTATCCTTTATGGAATCAATTCATAAGATTTATTATCAAAACTCTAATAACTTGAGTAATATTGAATCTAATAGTGTTGATTTAGTAGTTACATCACCTCCCTATCCCATGATTGAAATGTGGGATAAGATATTTTCTACTCAAAATCCTTCAATAAAGGATGCATTAAATAATTATCATGTGCAACAGGCATTTGAAAAAATGCATCAGGAATTAGATAAAATATGGAATGAATTATTCAGGGTCTTAAAAGATGGAGCAATTGCCTGCATTAATATAGGTGATGCTACCCGGACGATTAATAAAAAATTTCAATTGTTTTCAAATCATTCAAGAATTTTAACTTATTGTTTAAAATCAGGATTCACATCCTTACCGCTCATCCTATGGAGGAAACAAACTAACGCACCAAATAAATTTATGGGTTCAGGCATGCTTCCGGCAAATGCTTATGTTACATTGGAACATGAGTATATATTGATCCTCCGAAAAGGAAGTAACCGTATTTTTAAAAATGATAATGAAAAAAAGTTAAGAAAAGAAAGTTCGTTTTTTTGGGAAGAAAGAAATAACTGGTTTTCTGATGTCTGGCATTTTAAGGGAACGAATCAGAGTTTAAACAATAAAAATACAAGAAATAGAAGTGGTGCATTTCCTTTTGAATTAGCATACAGGTTGATCAATATGTTTTCAATAAAAGGTGATATGGTACTTGATCCTTTTTTAGGAACAGGAACAACCACGCTGGCATCAATAACATCAGGAAGAAACAGTATCGGTATAGAAATCGATGATAACTTTAATGAAATAATATCACCTAAATTTGAGGGGATAATCTCTTTTTCAAATAACTATATTAGAGATCGAATTTATCAACATAATGAATTTGTAAAAAATTATTTAGAACAAAATAAAAAGTTAAAGTATATGAATAAAAATTATAATTTCCCTGTTATGACTCAGCAGGAAACAGATATATTAATAAATATGTTATCCGACATTGAAAAAATCGACAATAATACATTCAAAATTATTTATGAAGATAAGCTTTTAAGAGAAAATAAATCATTAGAATACCAACATCTATCTGAATTTGATAGTACCCTGGATGAACCGGTTCTTACTGTATTTTAAAAATCGAATACTCTTTTTAAAATACTTTTTTGAAATCGTAACCCAATAAATGTTTTAGTGATGACTAAATCCTCGACCCATTTTTTAATTTTTAATAAAATATCTGACTAAATTACTTACTATAAAGTGTTAATAAAAGTTCAGAATCATCAATGAGTTTATAAACCGGCATAATTCCGGATAATTTCTCACTTTCATTCATTATAATAGGAACACCATCTCCACGTTTTTCCATATAATATGCTCTCCCGACATCATATCCAATATCTAAAATTGGACTTTCTGCCAAAAGACTTGTAATTAACTCATTTCTTGTTGCTTGACGAAGCATTATACTTTCAATTGTAACAGTATTAGGAAGTGAACCTGGAGAATATATTTCCAATCTATCATCAAACATGAAAAACCTGATTTTAGAACCTGCAATTGAATAATCCCTGTGAGCAATTGCATTAACAATAGCTTCAAAAACTGCTTTTTCACTAAATTGAGGTGTTTCAATTCTTTGTGGTTCCTTTGTAGCAGTTACCTTTTGATTTCTTTTTAAAAAAGCCATTGCTTGCTTTATTTGATCATCAAGTGGTCCCTTAATTTGTAATGCATCTATTTGATTATTTGAATCCTGTTTAGAACCTCTATATCGTGCAGCTTCAATAAAAGCATTTGGCATAAATATTTCCGGATTATTAGAACAAAATAAAATACCCGCAACAGAAGCTCTAATAGTTCCATCCTCTTCTTTGACTAATAAATTTCGTTTTAATAAAACAATATCAGTTGATTCTGATGACTTCGAAGTAAAACCGCTATAAAGATTTTCAGATAAATCATTTATACTGGTTTGAGGAACTACCTGTTCTTCAAATCGAATTAATCTTGCCTGACTTCGTTGCTGAAAAAGTCTGGTAAGATAATCCGTTTTCATTTCCCGTTTTGAACTTCCAAGACGATGGAAATATCCATGCGGACTTTTATGAACAAAAAGACTTTTTGGAATATCTATTTTTAATATATTTTTATTTTCTCCCTGTGAATCAGGCAAAGTCATTTTTACTATTCTAACATTTAGTGGTGGTTCAATAGAGTCATTACATATATTACGTATAAAGGTTTCAGCAATATCAAGCTTATCTATTGGGATACCATCTATATCTTTAGTCTTATCATCAACTCCCAACAAAAGTACACCATTAAATGAATTACCAAAAGCAGCAAGCTCATCTGCAAGATCTTTCCTATCCGGACCATCAATTTTATTGCCTTTAAAACTAACTAATTTAAGTTCAAGTATGCTATCTTCACCAAGTTGAATTCTTTTTAATAATTCTTCTGGACTGTCAAACATGAAATTCTCCTTCTCGTATTCTTTTATAACGAAAATCAAAAGCTTGTTCTCCACCTTCTAAAATATGACAAATATGTTTACGAACTGTTCCTTTCTGAAGACATCCTTTATCAACAGCAAGAGTTTGCCCTTTTACTACATCAAGTATCATAACATTTTCAGAATCTCCATTAACAACTATATTAGCATTATGGGTAACAATAATAATTTGTCTTTTAGGTTTTATTGCTTTAACCTGAGTTACGATTAAATCATAAATTAAATGATTGTCTAAATCATCTTCAGGTTGGTCTAAAATTAATGGTTCATTACCATAAGAAAGTAAAAAAGCCAATAATGCTGCTGTTTTTTGACCGGGTGACCCATGCTGAATAGGTTTCTTTTCTCCACTCTGTTTAAGACTATATAATACATTTAATGAATCTTCAGGAAACCAGCAATCAAGTCGATCCAAACTTTCCGGAGATAATCCTTTGATATGCTTGATAAACCAACCACTAAAATCATTTGATTTTCCATTATAGTTGTTTTTTATTTTATTTTTTAAATCATACAATCTTTTTTCAAAATCGTTAATATTACTATTAGATGACTTTGTTCCTGTTGAATAATTATTATATAGATTACCTAACAATCCTCTAGCATGATTACCTGACAATCCTCCAGTAGTTAATAGAGAACCAATATCTTTTTCTAAACCACCATATTCACGGTTAATTAATTTTCTAAACTGATTTTCAACAGATTCAATATCACCATAAGGTATAATATTGATTGATACATAAGTATTTTCTGCAAGTAATTCAGTTAAAAATTGAGAACGTTTTTTAGTAAGTTCTTTTCTATGTTTTATTATTTCTTTTAAACAATCCTGAGCTTGTTCACCCAGCTTTTCTAAAGATTTCTTGCGAGATCCAAAACTTTTTAATTGTTCTTCTAATAACTGTTTCCGCTGAACTTTTTGTCCATATTCACTAATATCTTTTACTCCGGTATTTTTCAATTCTTCCTTTAATTTTATATATTCTATAATTTTATTTTTTACTAATTTACTCCATTGACTATTTTTTTTCTCCGTTTGCCAATTTTTCATTGTTTTATTAACTTCTTCAGCGATTTTAATTAATCTTGATGCCATTTCATTAATTTTACTGGAAATACCTTTGATTTTATTTATACACTCTAAATCTTCAGTTTTATCATTTGAAAATGAAGATGTATCAATATCATTTGGTTTTATTGCATCAGCTAAATCTTTTATTTGTTGAGGAACATATTTCCAACTATTTTCCCAATTTTCAATAGCACGTACCTGTTTTTGTCCGATTTGAAAAATTTTTAAAACTTCAGTATGTCCTTTTTTTTCAAAAACAGCCAACTGTTTATTGATATCTTCAAGTTCACCTTGAATTTTAGGAATATTGTCAAATCCTATTTTAATATCTCTTATTTGTGCTTGTAAAGACAAATATTTAGAGTATAATGAATTTCTTTTATCTTCCCAATTAGTATATTCAATATTAGTTGCTTTATCAATAATATCAAGTAATGCTTGTGGCTTTTTAGCTAATTCAAAAATTTGTTTTTGACTGTATATACGAACAGGAAACCGTTGAGTAATGTCACCTTGTGACTTTTCCCATGTTTTATTAAATTTCTCAGCTTCAATTGGAGATAAATTTCCATTATAATCCCATTGTATCTTATAACGCGAATTATCTTTCCGGTACGTTATTATCAAATTTGATTCATTTAAAAGTAATTCTTCATCATCGCGATTTTCAGAAATTGATTTGTATTTTTTAAACTCCTTTTCTAAGGATTTAGGTATTTCTTTTTCTCTTCGAAGCGTTAAGCGTAAAAATTCCAGAATAGTTGATTTCCCGGTTCCTCGACCTCCAATAATGGTATTCAGCCATGGATTTAGCTCATATATAAAAGTATTTTCTTGTCCGATATATTTTGCATTTTTTATTTCAAATTTTTCAATTAAATAATTGCTATGTTCTTCATTTGGATTATCTTTATAAACATTACTACGTTTTACTGCAAGATCCCCATCTAAAAGAGCAAGGCGGAGTCCTTTAATATCAGGTTTCCCCATTTTTATCCAGGTAAAATGACTACCTGGATATTTCTGTCCATTATTATCAGGATGATGGGAATCTGACCCCAGTACTTCAGCCCATTTAAGTTTTTTAACTAAATAAGATTGTGGTTTGTTATTCTGATCGTAAATTTCCATAGCAATAATAGATTCAACATCAAGAATTTGCATTAAAGCTTGTCCTTTGAACACCTTGAAAATGCCTTTGTCTTTATCAGCATGGGCAGGAATAGCTAAACCACCCATTTTTATTATTTCATTTATGACTTCTTGTGGAGATTTAGTTGTCACAGCATCACTTGTTCCCTTTTTATCATTTGGAAAACCTGCTGCTCCTAATAGAGAATCAATATCACTTGTAGATATATTCATCGGAAGAAGTGCAAGAATATGAAAGCCTCCTGAAACAGAGATTTCTACACCGGGAAAAAGGTATAAAGGTCGAATATCTTCATGATTTTCTTCCTGCAATTTTTTTAAAGCTGTTTTTAATTTATCTATCCAAACACCACTATTATGATCAGTAATAGCGACACAGTCTATTCCTGCATTCATATAATCAAGCAACCATTCTTTTGGAGTGCGTTTTTTTAATTCTTCTTGATTTGCTCCATTACCATAATCATTTGAAGCGGGTGTATGAGTATGAAAATCGAATTTCCACCATCTTGCTCCTGCCCAATTCCATTGATTATCCATATTTAAACTCCTAATAAAACATATATTAAGAATATCCTTTTCTATATAATATATTAAATTTTATTCTTTTCCAGCAATATGTCAATAGATTTTAAACTTATACATATTAATTTTCAAACAAACATTTTTAATAATTTTTTAATATAGCAAATTGTGTTTATAAATACTTTAATAATTATTATTTAATTTCATTACTAATTATTTTTTTTAATTTACAATCCTTTTCATAACAAATTTTCTTGTAATTGCATGATATCATAGCAAAGGAACAATACTTGCTTTTTTTATTAACACATATCTTTTCAAAATCATTGATTTTTTTATTGTTAATTATCTGTATTGGGCATATATTACAATTGTTTTTTTCACACATACGAGGAACAAAGTCAAATGTAACATCAAATTGCTCAGGATATCCAATTTTAACTGTATTTCCTTTAAAATACTTTCTTAATATCTTATTAAGCTCCTCTTTTGATTTTTCATAAATAGTATTACTAAGAATACAATTTCGAAATTTACTGTTGTTATTCCAAACATCACCTGGTAATTCCAATTCAATTAACGACTTTTTAGATGTAAAAATTTTTATATCATTTAAACCTGCTTCTTTTAAAGCATTTTTAAAATATTTTTTAAACTCTACTGATTTTACAAAATCTCTTAATGAACACCATACTCTTTTTTGATGGAAAACATCCTTTTTTAAAAATCTCAAATATTCCTTTTCAAATGTTTTTTTATTTTTCAATATTTCCTTTATTTTTTTCGTTCTTATATCAGCTTTATTTAAATTGGTTTCAAAATCTTTTATATCATCTTTTTTGGGTTGACTGATTTCATAATAAGTAACTAAGTACATTGAATATAATACTCTTTTTATAAAATCATTTTTATCCTTATATTTAATATAAACTTCTTTAATAAATTTAGAAAAAGAAAAGTTGTAATCCTTAAGAAAATATAAAGTATATAGAATAGAAAAATAATCAGACGGATAATATCTTGATGCAAATTTCACTTTTTCATTAATGTTGAATTCATATTGTTTTAATATATTATTATTTCCCGCAACAGTCTGACTAATAAAAGCAAATCCATCTTTTTTATCATTTTTTTTAATAAAAGCTTCTGGGGTATCAGGATCTAATAATTTTAAATTTTTTGCGTTCTTTATTTTATCTACTAATTCTGAAAAGACATAACCACCTATATCCCAAACTCTTTCGAATTGCATCCCTCTGTTTGCAATATAGCAAAACCAATGAGTAAGTATTTTTGCATCATTACTGATATTATTATTAGAAAAATTTATCAGATTGTAATTACTAATAGAAGACCACCTAATGTTATCAAGAAATGTAATTACTTTAAATATTTTATCTAATTTATCCATTTTATTTACTCTCTAAAATTGGTCTTAGAATATCAGGGCTTTTTTTGAAAAACTGTTTATTCTTTTTTTTATTCATACATTATTTTTTCCTAAATCGTAAAGCAGGTCAAACTCATTTTTAATTAATGGCATTACTGCAAGCCGGGGTTGTTTTATCAGTCCGATTCCGGATAATTCCTTGATAGTTTTTATTTTTTTAAGTATAACCTGATTTTCAAAGGTGTCTATGGGTTCAAAGGTTATGGAGACCCAACGAGAATCATTTGTTGTGGGGTCCTGATGTGATTCTTTAATAACTTTCATTACTCCTATTATACTGAGTTCTTGCTGACTATGGTAAAATAGCACCAAATCATTAAATTTCATTTCTTTCAGGTTATTACATGCCTGCGCATTTCTGACAGAATATATTTTAAATTTTCCATTTTTTAAAATGTCCTGCCAGCTACACCTAAAAGGTGCAAATTTTACTAACCAGTATTTCATTTTTCCTCTTCCTTAAGGCCATATAGCAACAGATAATTATCAGATTTGCCAAGTTTCCGCAGATTTTCTTTTTGTGCTGCAGATAGTTTCGGATAACGACGAATAAACCAGTTTTCCACTTCTTCAATATCATTGGCATTAAGGCCATAAGCTTCATAAACAAGTTTATCGATTTCGATTTGTTCATGACTGGCATAATCGTAGTGGGTATTTGCTTTTTGTTTAATTATAATCTTATTAGCAAGAATTCTAAGCTTATTTAGATAAGAATCATTTAATACAATAATGCCTTGCTTTAAATCCTCTAATCTAAAATCCACAGTATGCTGAATTATGTTTTTATAAATAAATTTTAAAAATTTTGATGCTAGAACAGATAACAAAGCTTCGTTATCAAAATTATTCAGAAATATACAAGAACCCGTTGAATCAAATATTGTTGAACTGTTTAATCTAAATGTAGGGGCATATTGACCTGTTCTTGAATAAGTTAATCCTTTTTTAAACCAAAGTTTGCTATCAGGCAAAGAAGAGCAAATTTTCCTTTCATCCTCTGTTTTAATTTGTTCATTTTCACTATAGAATCTTTTTCTATCTGCTACAGTTAGAGTTCTTAATCGCTTCAATGAGATTTCAGACCAATTAAAATAATATTCCGTTTTCAAAAAGTAATTCGGTAACCATCCGATATCAGCATCTGATTCACTACTTTTATCATATGGAATTAAAAAACGATTATTATATTTTTGGGGATTTACACCATTAAATTTTTCGATATTTGTAAAATTCAATATATTGTTTGAATCGATAATTTGTGTTTTGTCTGCTGTTTTTAAATTTCCTTTGCCATTAATATGATAGATATAATAAAATTTATCTCGAGTATTTATACCTTCTTTCACATCCGCAATATTTCCCAGCTTCACAATCTGAATTTCTTTGCCATTAATTGTTATTTTTCGTATCGGCACTCGCTTTCCGTCAATTTCCCTATATTCAATTTGAGGTTTATTTACCGGATTATTCCCGTCATTCATCAATACAAACAATTTCGGATTTGCTACAAAAAACGGCAGATTACTATTGGTTTTAATCAGTTTTTGGGGATAATAATAAATTGCGTATTCCGAATTGCTAATTATCTTGTTTGGGTCCGTTATTTTAAAATCAACTCCTTTAGTTTTATCGAGCACCTCAATAAATCGTTCATAATTTTCATGAATACTTATATTAGTCATATCCGTCATTTGACATACATGATCATCTTTCAAAGTCTTTGAAGTATTTCGTTCGTTAATAATAATTGTGGTATTCACCGTAGCATGAAATGTGTCGGGATGAACTCTAATCATTTTATGGATATAATTCTGCATCATCATTTTACGGAGCGGTAAATGGCTTTTGATTGTCATAAAAGTATCGCTAACGATAAAAGCAAGCACCCCTCCTTTTTTTAACGGTGTAGGATTATTATAATAGCTCAAAAAACGGGCAATAAAAGCACCATATGGGTCTTTACTTTCAATAAAAAGTGCCTTTCGTACTTCATCGCTGATTTTTGTTCCTCCATAGGGAGGATTACCGATAACACAATCAAAACCTCCTGCTTCTACAAGTTCTGGAAAGAAAAAATCCATATTAAAAAACGGAGCGGTTATGGTTGCATGATTAAACCATTCTTTAAGTAAGGCTTTATTTTGACCGGTTACTTTTTTTCCTGTAATCTCGTTTGCAAAAGATGGAAATGCTCTATCTAATATTTCTACAATTTCATCTATAATCTTTTCACGCTCTGATGGGTTGATATCAGGCTGATAGTATTTTTCATGTGCTTCTTTTAGTTCGGAAATGGCTCCAGTGGTAAAAAGATCCGGTTGTATATTTTTAAGACTGTCCGCACATATAATCTTGGTTTCAATGTTAGGCATCGGAGTAATACCCTTTTCAGAGTGTTGATCAATTAACAGTGAAATAAAAAAACGCAATTTTGTTATCTGGACAGCTAATGGCTGTATATCTATACCATAAATACTATCGCGAAGAATTCCCAGTTTTCGACTATAATCATCAATATGTTTGCCAAGTACTTTTTTAAATTCATTTCTTTGAGCAGAATCAACGGATTTTAGTTTTAAACTAATCCAAAGTTTGTTTTCCGGGTCAACCAACTTTAAAATTTCAACTATTCGATGCAGCATCCCCATGGGAAAGGCCCCGGAACCACAAGCCGGATCAAGTATTTTAAATTTATCCAATGCATGAACAATAGCGGAATAAAAAACATTATTGTCTTCAAGTAATGTGTTATGATAGACCAATTCGGAAAGAGGTTTTTTGATATTCTTCAATTCAGGATTATTTGATTCAATGGTCTTTGAAAGATAAAGAAATAGAGACTCATTAACCATTTCCCGTATTATTTTTCGTGGTGTGTAATAACTTCCAGTTAATTTTCGAATACTTTTTCTTGTGTTTTCTTCGAGATTCGGGTCTAACTCGGCTAATAAATTTTCAAAAACGAGACCAAGTAGTTCCGGATCAAGAGCTATATCCTCTTCAAAAGGTGTATTTTCTTCCAAAGTGAACTTATAAAATTTGAAAATACCGTTAAGCCCTTTATGTTCTATTTTTTGAATTTCTGTTATTTTATTTTCACCTTTTCCTTTGGTAACTTCCTCTTCAATTCCATAAAAGAGAAAATTAGGTGTTTTAATGACCCTGTCTTCTATACTTTCTTTTGCATTATCTTCTTCCAGTTTGTCAAAAATACCTCCATTTAAATAAGGAATAGAATAAAACCATTCATAATCAAAATTATCACTAATGTATTTTGTCCATTTGAAATCTTTAATACTTTTTTTTTCTTTTTTATTCAGGGCATTAAAGAATATATTTTGTAATATGCCACGATAATAACTATTACTCTGTAAGAAATCGGGATTTTTAATATCCTTAGTAAGAGGATATTTATTACCATCCCAATCATACAATTCAAGAAGTTCCTTTCTTATAAGTCCTTTTTCTTTTACAAACCAACAGAACATGGTTCTTGCTAAAAGGCGGACAAGAAAATCCTTAATATTTTCTTTTTCCTCAATATAATCCGGTCGAAAAGGCAGCTTAATATTTTGGACAGCAAAATAAAACCAATTTTGCAAGTCAGAATAAAATTGATCATTTAATGTTTGTATAGAAAAGACACTCTGCCAGTATCTATATAATTTTTTAAAAGAATTAATTTTATTAGTATCGATAACAAGTTCGGTTAGAATCTTTATATGAGCGGCATGAGGATACTGAATATTAATATCCTTAAGCATTGTTACTTTCCCTGTTTTTTCGCCTTCACGCCATTCCTGTTTATATTCTTGCCGTTCTGCATTGGCAAAAGCAATATAATTATTATATTTGAATATAACAACTACCGGTGTATAATGAAATTCACGATTAAATGCTCTGGTTATTTCGGCTAAATGTCCACGAGTTGGAAGCAGATCGTTTTCCCTTTCTGATAAGGTAACACCGAATATCATAATCCCATCATAATCAGTTTTAATTTCATCAGGACTGATACTTTTGTTCCCTTTGAATGCAGCATCATCTACCATTCCTGCAACATAGACATCATCCATAAGTTGATGTGCCGGATTATTTTCTTTAAATGTTTTTGTAAGTATTTTTTTTGGGGCAATAGGGTTATCATCAAGAGAACTAACAGGAATGTTTAAATCAGTAAATAATTGCTGCAGTCCATTATAAAAATCATCATTTGCAAAATAATCTAATTTCATTTTTTACCCTCTATTGGTAATAAATAACGAAGATGGGTCCAGCTCAATTGTGAACTCAATGAGTTCACAATTCGAAAATCACAGAAAGTTGTATTAAATTTCATAAAATATTGCAAATTTCTTTTATTAAAATGATTGCCATATTTTTTCACCAAAACAAGACTTAACTCTTTAATAACTTGCTTCCCATAATCGGCTCTTTTGTTTTTCAGTATATTTTCATTAATTTCTTTTCCAATATTCCAATACAAAAGAGTTAATTCGCTGTTTATAGTCGATGCAACTCGTTTTCTTGAATTATCAATCAATTCAACTATTGAGTACAGCAAATCTTGATTGTTTTTAATCAATTTCTGCATATTTATATTCCTTAGTTCTAATTATGGCATATTTGCCATAATTAAATTTTATCTTTTTATTATTCATAATATATCCTTAATTAACTAAAAACCAGGTTATTAAATCAAAATTATGTATTCGGTATTTATCACTTGCTTTAATGTTCTTTTTTATTCGCTGAACCGCTGAACTATCGCCGGTCTTTAATTTTGCTAAAATGTCCTTTGTTTCTGCTCCTACACGTTTTTTTATTGTCCCATTTTCCTGCTTCTCTTCCTCAATAGATTGTGAATTTAACCATTGTTTTATTGCAGAAACAAGTTTACTTATGGTTATTTCTTCCCCTTTTTCAACAGCGTCGGGTACAAATCTATCTTTTTCTTTGTGATATGCCAAAGCTTCAAGTATTTCTTTTTGATTTAATAATATATTTTTACCTTCCTTATTTATATAGATCAGATCATAAGTTTGATAATTATAATCTGTAACCTTTGGTGGTCTGGCAGGATAACCGAGAAGCGCAATTATTCCTTCACTTTTACAAATATTTTTATCTGCTTTAAATCCTGTATATACTCCTTTAGGCATTTCTTTATAAAACTTTTTATCTCTCTGCCATTCTTCAAGAAGATCCTGGCGGAAGTCTTCTAAAGAAAAATTATCAAATCCCAATCCTTGTTCATGTTTTTCAATATCATTCCATGATACCTGCATTTGCTTGAGCATTTTTTCATTCATTTTATTTTCAAAGGAGTCATCTTTTGCCATTTCTGCAAATGAATCTGAAAATTCTATATCCACTTGAGAGCCTGCGAGTTTCATCATTGTCATTCGCTGTTCAATTCTCCCCTGAAGATTCAGGTAGTTATTAATATTATCAGATGGCCAGTAATTTATCCCAAAAATCTTTTTGTTTGGAGAACCAAGCCGGTCAATACGTCCCATTCGCTGAATAATCCTTACTGGATTCCAATGAATATCATAATTAATAACTATGTCACAATCTTGCAGATTCTGTCCTTCACTTAATACATCAGTGGCAATTAATATATCAATTGGGTTCTGTATTTTTTCATAAGTTTTTTTATCATTATCAGCTATCCATGAAGCCCATTCCTGATATGTTTCTGTTTGAGACTGTTTGTTTGATGTTGGAATAAAATCCCATTCTTTTTCACTAAAAAGTTTTGTAAAAGGTGCAAACCGTTCAAGGATAGATTCAAAATTCTTAGTTTCAGTTTTAGATTTATCTACTTTAGAAGTATCTCCGCTTATTACAGCAATTTTTTCAAAGCCTCTACTTGCAATCTGTTCAAATAAATAAAATGCTGTATCTTTATATACTGTAAAAATTATTATTTTTTGATTATTGTTGTTATTACCGGATGCCCTTTTTTCTTTAATTTTATGTATGAGTGATTCAAGTTTATCATCACAGCTTTTATGATTATTTTGACTTTTTACTTCTTTTTTTATTTCATCTTTAAATCGAATTAGATTTCTATTTAAAAGATCAAGGGCATCAATATCTTTTTTTAAATCTTCTTTAAACTTATCAATGTTTCCGGCTTTATCTATTTCAGATAAACTAACCTTTCTCTTTTTTCCAAGAGTAAAATCATAAGCAAGTTCTTCAAACTCATTATCTGTAAATAGATCTTGTTCAGTACTTTCATCAAAACTGCTGTCCTTTTTATTTTTTTTATACTCATTTATTAATTTCAAAGCATTTTGATGATAATTTGAAATTTTTTCAACAGTCGAATGAAATGAAAACCATGATGACTCAAGACGTTTTACAAGCAGAATATAAAGCATTTTTACAAGAAACCTGTCCCGCTGTTTTTCATCATGTAGTTTATCAACATTTTCTTCTTGTTCAATATAAAATGAAGGCTGGTATGCGGAAAGCAAAGGAGGAAAATGGTCAAATAATTCTTCAAAGCTGTCAAAATTACCAATTTGTTTTGGTGTAATAAAAATGTTTTCCGGTTTTGCTTTTCTGGGAAAATGAAGGTTTGTTTTTTGTTTTTCTATCATTGAACGGGTACGGGCAACTGTTAATGAATCAGTTAATTTAAAGAAGCTCGCTGGAAGTTTTTTTATAAAATCACCAATTTTTGGCTGGTTAGTGTCTTTCCATTCATTAAATGCTTTTTGAGCATTTCTGAAAATAAAATCAATATTTTTAATTCCAAGTTCATCATAAAACCCATGAACATTCCCCTGTTTTATTAGTTTAAATTGATTTCTAATGTCTATCAGAGTATTGTTTATTGGTGTTGCCGAAAGCATTAAGACTTTAACATCATCATTTTTAGCAAGTATTTCGTTTACTAAAAAATTATACCTCTGTGATTTACTGTTTCTTAAATTATGACTTTCATCAATAACAAAAAGTTTAGGTTTGTCATCAATAAATAATTTATCAGACAGATCTGTGTATCTTTCCATTCTTTCCAAATGCATATCAGTATGAAATCGAATAAAATATTCAAACTGATCCTTTTCGAATTTTGAATTCTGATGCCGGATATATCTATGCCAGTTATATTGCAGTTTTTTTGGACAAATTAATATGATTTCTCTTCCCTGAAGCTGGTAAAATTTCATTATTGCTAATGCACTCCATGTTTTACCAAGGCCAACTGCATCAGCCAGAATGGCTCCATTATATTTTTGAAGCATTTTAACTAAACTTAAGACTCCTTTTTGCTGAAAGCCATATAAAGCATTATATATAACTGAGATTTCAAGTCGACCAACTTGCCGGTTGAATTCAGGATTATCTTGTTCTAATAGAAGTTGGCTGCCGAAGAGTTCAAAAAGAACCTTATAGTACAATTCCTTTGGTGTGTATTTAATAAAAATTTTTTCAATTTCTTCTATTAAATATTCTTTGAAAGGTTTTTTATATTTCTTTCCATTTTCGTCTATAATTGTTTTGTTATCATGTGCCCGTTTGCTTTTCCATAAACTTTCAAACCATTTTAATAATTCTTTATATTGATTATTATTTCCTGTTTCAGCAATATTCAACTCAACATTACTGGTTGTTTTTAGCCCAATACCTGCTTCTGTAAGATTTGAACTGCCGGAAAGAAAATAATTATTTCTATCATCATTACTATCCGGTTGAAAAAGGTAGGTTTTTGCATGGCAGAAATTCGGTTCCAGAGTTTTTGCTGAAACATTTTCCTGTTTTAAAAACTTAACAGCTTCCTGTGACAGTTTATTCAATTTTAATGCTGCATCAACAGTTATGTTTTCATTTAATAAATCAAGTGTTCTATCCTTTATATTATCAACATTTACAATATCACCAAGTATAAACCTGAATGATTTAATTTTATTATTTATTTGTTTGGATAAATATGCTAAAGCTCCAACAGTAAAATAGCCGGTAACAATGTTCAAATCACCTTTTTCAGTATATTTTGTAAGCCATTCATGGACTTTTAAATTTTGGTTTTCATTATCTAATAACATAGTTTCTTGATATATAAGGTATGTTTTAATATTTTCATTTCAATAAAAATATATGCTAAACTAAAAAATAGGAATTTTTGATCCCATTTTAAAAAATTTAGTAACTGTTCCTTTATTTTTCCTTTTCGAATTTTCCCAGGCGTGCTTTTTTATTCTTCTAAAAAAAATTTAAAGATAAAGAATTTATTTTTTACTTATAATATAAAGGAAATATCTAAATGGTACTGGAATTAGCTTGTTGTTTTTATTTAAAATATTCAGGATATATTTCATGTTTTTTATTAAGAATTATATAAACATTTCTTTTTAATTTTTCCATTCCTTCATTACTTGATAAGGCTATTTTTTTTATAATATTTTTAATATATACAGCTTTTTTATAATCCATAGTTAGAATTACAGTTATCCCTGCGTTAAATGCTTTTTCAACTGCCATTTCAAGCTGGGCACCTGTAAAAGCATAGGAATATTTATTTCCTGGGTCATGAAAAATTGCTTTATTTCCGGAATTTTTTTTTGTCTTTTTTAATTTCTGTTGTGTATAATCCTTTACTGCTTTTGCCTGAATATCATCTGTTATAATTATCCCTGAAGGAAGAATTTCCTTTGCAAGAGAGACTAATTTTTTAGAAAAAGCAGCAGGCTCTTTGCTTATTTTATGATAAATTATACTTGACATCATTAAGCCGTCAAGGTAATCTGAACAGGATTTAAAAGCAGAAATATCTCTTTTTAATGTTTTTTCATTAATATCTGAAACAGCTTTATCAACATCTGAATTTTTTTTTACATCCCCATACCCGGGGAAATGCTTTCCAATAACAATAACCCCGCCCCAGTAAAGACCTTTAGCAAAGCTCCCTCCTTTTTTCTGTACTTCACCAAGTTTATGGCTGAAACTTCTTTGAAGTTTGTACATTAAAGAGCCTTCAGAAGAAATATCCAGGCAGGGTGCAAGGATTGTATTTATTCCCAGTTTCCTTGTAAAATCACCAAGATCAAAAGTGTAATCAGTTATTTTTTTTTCACTCCATGATGCCATTTTTTGAGGGGATGGCATGTTTTTATATTTTTTTAATTTTTTCAGCCTGTTGACTCTTCCCCCTTCCTGGTCAATCATTACAAATATTGGTATTTTTGATTTTTGATTATATTTTTTAATTAACTCTTTAGTAGTTTCTTTTTTTCTGACAAATTTATCAGTAAGAATAATTCCCCCTATATTTTGTTTCATTATTTTTACAGATGGGTAGCTTGTAACCATTTGCCCTGCCATTTCATCAATACTCATCTTTTTCATTACCGCTATTATTGATGCTTTTTTTTGTTCAGGCGATTTGTTTATTCTGCTTTTTCCATCAGTAATATTTTTACAGGTGGGGTCTTTTATACAGGAATAATTAAAAAAGAGAATAATTATAAAAACAATTCCTAATAAAAGATTTGGTTTTTTATTAAATTTTATTGTTTTAATTGAATAGCTCATTAAATTTCCCGGGTTACTGAAAAAAAAGAACCGCCAAGATGATGAAGTGTGTTTGCTTTATCAGGCAACCAGATGTCATTTTCAAAATCCCATTTGTCTTTATCTACACAGGCATATACAACTTTAGCAATGAAGATATAGTGATCTCCATATTCATAAGCTTTATCTACTTTACATTCTATATGTCCGATGCATTCCTCTACTCCAGGAGCTTTGATATTGGTAGAAGGAAATTGTGTTAAGATAAATTCTTGAAACTTATCTATATCCTTACCAGAAGTAGTTCCGCATTCTATAACCTGCTTTTTTAAATCCTTATCAGGTACATTGATAACAAACTCTCCTGTCTCTTTTATACAATTAGTAGAATAATTAGAATGCCCTGATGCAATAGCTATACACATGGGTTTGTGAGAGACTGGCATATTCCATGCCACTGATAGAATATTAGGTTTTTCATTAGCCAATAGACTCACCAGAACAACCGGCCCGTGATTAATTAATCGGTTTGCTTTTTGTATTTGTATTTCTTTTTTCATATTTATACCTCTTGTTTTTTTCCTACCGGCAGTAAGTATATTACTTTTTTCCCTTTTATTTTCAACAATTTTTCCATAATTTTATCATTAAATGCTCCTATTGCTACTGTCCCTATGCCAAGTGCTTCAGCCTGTAGATATACATTTTCAGCACTGTGTCCAATATCCATAGGAGCGTATCGTATTGTTCCTCTTTGCCCATAATGTCGTTCCATTTTGTTATAATCATAGGCATAAACCAACACTCCGGCCGCGGTTTTAAGTGCAGACTGGTTATAAGCAGATTCTAATATTTTTGATTTTAAATCACCTGTAATTATTAATTCCAGTTTATTTTTATCAGGAAGATACCGATAAAGTCCTTTTATTAAATTTTCTACATTTAAAGCAATGAAATACACATCAAGAGGATAAAGCCCCCCGGCAGAAGGAAAAGACCTTGAAGGACCGGTTATACCATCAACACAGATACCATTTGCAGCCCATAAAAGCTGGGAGACTTCCTGAAGTGTTAAGGATATATTTTTAAAATGACGGGTTGAGGTTCTTCTATAGATAGCTTCTTCTACAGACATTTTTCCCTTATGATTTGGTTTTGGTAATGAAATCATTTTTTTTTCTCCTGATGAAAATTTTATTTTAGCTTCACAGGTAATGCTAATTAAGATTAATACAATCATAAAAATTAGGACATTAATAAAATTTTTTAAATTACTCATTTTTTATTATCTCCTTTAATTTTAATGCATTATATGGGGCATAACTATGATAATCATTATTAAAATAAACCCATACATTAAGTTTTTTTTTAAGATAATTTTTAATTATTTCAGCAATTTTTAATAATTCTTTTTTTGAATAATTGTAATCATACCATTTATTTTTTCCATGCATTCTTATATAAACATTGCTGGAAGTTACAACAGGATAAAAAGGGATTCCCGGTGCTGATACAATACAAAAGGATACATTGAATTTCCTGCAGATTTTTTCTGCTTCTGTGGATGAAAACCATGAATTATGACGGAATTCAATGGCATAATTTAATTTTTTATCCAAATATTTAAAGCTGTTTTTTATTCTGGATATGTTTTCATCATTTAAATGAAATGAAGGGGGCATCTGGATGAGAATCATGCCGCATTTTTTTTTAAAAAGTCGTGATAATTTATTAAAATTTTTAAGAGGCTCTTTACAGTTATTAAGCCGTTTGATATGTGTAATAAACCTTGAGAGTTTCAGAGTATATGTAAAGTCGTCCTGTGAAATATCATGCCATTTTTTAATTGTACTTTCTTTTGGAGTATGGTAAAATGTATAATTTATTTCCACTGTATTGAAGTGCTTGCAGTAATGTTCAAACATTTTTTTAGGATTTAATTTTTTAGGATAAAATTTCCCAATCCATCCTGAATAAGTATAACCTGAGGTACCGATATAGATATTCATATAGTTGAAACATATCCTGAATTGATTTTATTGTCAAGAAAAAGAACTTGAAATTTTTACTGGTTTGAATATGATTAAAGAACTTATGAAAAAATTAAACATATTAATAGATGAAAATATTCCTTTTGAAAAAAAGATATTTTCCGGGCTTGGTAATGTTAAGACCATTCATGGAAGAAAAATAGACAATAAGGCAGTTATGGATTTTGATGTTTTAATTGTCCGCTCAATTACAAAAGTCAATGAAGAATTATTAAAAGGCACATCCATTAAATTTGTAGGGACTGCAACTGTAGGGATTGAGCATATTGACAGGCATTACCTGCAAAAAAATAATATTGGATTTGCTGATGCAAAGGCAAGTAATGCACGGTCTGTTTTTGAATATGTAATAACAGCATTATTTCATTATTGCAGTAAAAATAACCTGAATATAGAAAAAATAGTATTAGGTGTTGTAGGAGTCGGGAATATCGGCTCTCTTGTTGCAGATGCATCTGAAAAAATCGGGATAAGAGTATTAAGAAATGATCCGCCTTTAAAAGATAAAGGCATTAAAATGAAATTTTATGAACTGGATGAGCTGCTGAAATCAGATTTTATAACAATTCATACTCCTTTGATAAAAACCGGAAAATATTCTACATTTCATTTATTTAATGAAAAGGTATTAGATAAAGTAAATAAAAATACTGTGCTTATTAATACAGCAAGAGGTTCTGTTGTAGATAATCATTATTTAATAAATAATCTTAAAAAAGGAAATATTCAGGATGCTGTACTTGATGTCTGGGAAAATGAGCCATTTATTAATATAGACCTCCTTGATTTAGTTTTTACAGGAACTCCTCATATAGCAGGATATTCTCTTGATGGAAAGGTTAATGGAGCAGTGATGATTTATAATGAAATGTGTAATTATTTTAATATTGATTCAGAGATAAAGGCTGGTGATATTTTACCTGTTATTGAAAATAATATTCTGGAGGTATCCTGCCTGTCCAGTTATGAATCAACTGTGTATCATTTATTAAAGAAGGTTTATAACATTGAAGAAGATTTTATGAAATTAAAAAACATTAAAATAAATAAGGATGTTCAAAAGCAAGGTGAAATGTTTGACAGATTAAGGATGAATTATCAGACCCGGAGAGAATTTTCTAATTATAAAGTAGTTTTAAACAATGGCTGTAGATTTTATGAAAGATTAAAAAAAGACCTGCCTGTTTTTGGCTTTCAGATAAAAGAATGGGGACGGTTCTGATTCTTTTATGTAAGGAAGGGTTTTAAACCCTCCCCTACAAATACAAACAAAAAATAAAAAGAATCAGAACCGTCCCCATTCTTTTATCTGTCAATTTTAAATTCAATGTCTATATCCTGATAGATAGTTTTATTTTGTGTAGGGAACTGCCATTTAAGGGCTGTATTGCAGGCAGATTTGTCCAGAATAGTATAACCTGATGAGCTTATAATGTTAATATTTCCTACTTTCCCGTTTTGAAGAATTTTTATTCTTAAACGAACTATTCCCTCCCAGCCCCATTTAACAGCCATGGATGGATAATGAGGCTCCGGGTTTTTAATTCCATTTTTTAATTCTGATTGCACACCAAATTTACTGTTTTGATATGTAATATTATATGTTTTTAATTTGTTGTTTTTTAAAAGAGCATCCTTATTATTGTTTTCACTGTTTGGTTTGGATACTTCAAAATTTTTTAATTTGAAAGCAAAGCTCTGGAATCCTGGAGCAAGCTTTATCATCCATTTATTATTTTTAAAAGGATTATAAAATAATGTTAAAAATACTATAATACAAGCATGAATAAGAATGGAAACTATTAATGCTTTTTTATGATTGTCCATTGTTTCCCCGACACCTAATCATGATGATATATTGCAAATTGTGGACCATCTGAACCCTGGATTGTTTTTACAATTTTTTTAGAAGTACGGTCTATAACAATTATTTTATCATAAGAAAAATTACAAATAAAAATTTGGTTATATACAGGGTCAATAGTTATCCCTGAAAAAAAATCATTTTCAGGGTCATCACCTGCAATCAGATAATTATCTGAACCATATATCACATTTCCTGTTTCATAATTATAAGCCTGGATTCCTCCTATTCCTGTTAAATAAACTGTTTTATTTAAAGTGTCAACAGCATTTCCGGAAGGAGAGCCTCCAATAGAAATTGTTTTAACGATTTCATCTGTTCCGGTATCAATAATATTTATTTTCCCGTCATTTGAATCTGGTCCGCCATTGATTCCCGTACAAATAACATGAATTTCATTAAGGGAAGGAAAGGTAATTATACTTTGCGGGTTTTTGTCTGTATTAATGGTTTTAATAAGCTGATGTGTATTTATATTAATAACTGATACTGTTCCCTGAAGAAACTCATATATTTCATAATTCCATGATGTATTAGCTACATAAAGTTTATTACCTAATATAGCACATCCTTCAGGTCCTGTTCCCACATTAATTCTTGTAATAACTTTTTGCTTAAAGGCATCTACAACAGCGACATCTCCTGCAATAAAGTTGGGCACATATCCAGTATCACTATATGGTTTAAAAACAATCATCCATGGATTGGAATTTACTCCAAGATCAATTGTATGAAGGTTTTGAAGGGAATCTTCACTAAATACCTGTATGTTATTATCTCCTGAATTAACTAAATAACCATAATTATCTTTAAACATTATATGATTTGGCCACATTCCTGTTTCCATTACATCATTTTTAATGGTTAAATCTTCACAATTAATCACACTTATGGTTTCTGCCAATCCATTGATAATAAAGACTTCATCTTTAGAATCAGCAAGCCCTTCACGGCCTACAGGTTCAAATGGTTCTGGTTTTATACAGCTTTGTAAAATATTAGCTGTTAAGAACATTAAGATAATAAATAATTTTTTCAGTATATTCATTAAAATTGTACTCCCATTTTTATTATTATCTCTCTGCCTGGTATAGGGTATTCCCGTATGTCAATATATTCATTGTCAAATATATTTTTAATTAAAATGGATAATTCATAATGTTTCCATATATAAATACCGGTATTTATATTATGAGTATAATAAGAATCCATGTATTTTGTATTGTGAGCTGTTATATAACGAAAGCCTACAAATTTTATTTCCCATCTGATAAAGTAAACCTGTGGTGCTTGTAATGAAATAATAAAATTAGCTTTTTCATAAGGTCTTCGCGGCAATTGTTTCTCTTTTGTAGAAGGGGATTCAGTTTTATCTGTAGCATACATTAAGGAGTAGTTATATAACATTTCCATGTAACTGGAAATAAAATTTATAGTCCATATAGCTTTTATTTCTGTTTCAATTCCCTGCAGTAAGACTTTATCCATATTCCTTGGTCTCCAGCGGCCACCTGGCCCGGGGTTCCACTGTATCAGGTCTGTAACTTCAGAGTTGTAATAAACCAGTTCAGTTGAAAGCCATGAATATAATTTACATAATAATCCTGTATCCCAATTAATAGACTTTTCAGGTTTCAGGTCAGGGTTTCCAATGGCAAAAGCTGTTGCAGGCCAGAACAGGTCATTGAATGAAGGAGCTCTGTAAGCTGTCCCTGCATTTGCTTTAAGAATTATCCTTTGTTTCCTGTCAAGATTCAGCATAACTCCTATTTGTTTGCTTAATACATTATCATACAAACTGTTCATGTCATACCTGAGGGCCGGGATGAAAACAATACGGCCAAATAACTGCTTTTGCCTTTTTTTAGAATATTGAAATAAATGAAGTTCATCTTTTATAAAGATGCTGTGAGCTTCCCGATAGACTTCACCTTTTTCAAGAATGCCCAGTGATTTTTCAAGACCAGTTGAGGTCAACCAGTCCCATCGATAGGAATAACCAAAGGATAATTTTTGAAAGAGCCATCCATGTATGTTTCCGCTAAAGGCTGTGTCTATACCATAAGCCCTGTTGTCATGCCAGTCATTAATTTTTCCTAAAAAAAATTCAGAGTCTATAAAATTTCTTTTTTGAAAAATAGAATACAGTCCAATATTTAATACTCCTTTTGATAAAAAAGGAAGTTTTTTATAATCATATCCTAACATGGAAATTATTCTTTTTTCTTTCATTGATGCAGAAACAGTTGGAAAATCAACCATTCCGGGAACACCTTTATCATCCTGATGATATTGAAAATCAAATGAAACACGGTGTTTTTTACCTTTTCCAAAATCCCATCCTATTTTAGCTTCTGCATCACCGGCAAGAAGCCCTGTATTAATGCGTTTCTTTTCTGTTTTTCTTTTTTGATCTGTAAATAAATAATTACCTTCTGATGTGATTCCCCTGAAAGAGAAAAAATAATCTATTGATTTTTTATAAAAAAAGCCCTGAATACTCGCACCAGCTATATGTGTCTGAAAGGAACCGTAAGAATAATATGCTTCCCCGGATGATTTTTTTTCTCCTGATTTTGTTATAATATTAATCACTCCACCAAGTGCATTTTCACCATAAACTGCTGATGCACCGCCTCGTATTATTTCGATTCTTTCAATACTTTCAGGATTGATAGTGGAAAAATCCACACCACCACCCTGGGCAGTGTTCAGCCGCTTTCCATTTATCAGTACCAGTACCTGCTGGCTGGATGACCCACGGATGGAAATCACACTTAAAGAACCTAAAGAGCCATAGTTTTGAACATAAGTGCCTGCAACTGAATCAAGGACTTCGCCAATATTTCTTGCACCTGATGCTCTTATTTCTTCTGCTGTGATTATGCTGATATGTGCTGAGGTGTTTTCAGGTGTTAAATATTTTTGATGGGCAATAACAGTAATTTTCTCAATTTTCTCAATTTTTTCAATTGGTTTCTGAATGTGTTGATTTGTAGAAGAGTTCTGTGCAAACATTAAAACCAAACTGTAATTAAATGAATATATTATAATATGTGAAATGACATATATTATGGTTTTAAATATGGTTTTTTTGTTATTTATCATAATAGATAATTATATTTAACAGATTTGTTTTATAATTTTATAAAACATTAATTTATTCAGGCTATTGATTTGATTAACTATTTCAAAAAAAAACGTAGAAACAGACCTTTAGGTCTGTTATTTTCAGTTTCGCTGGTTCGGGTTTCACAATTCGAACCAGCAACAACTAACACATACCCTGAAGGGCACTATGCCTAAAGGTGTGTTTTTACATAAATCGATAACCTGGTTATTTATTTCTTCTGACACGAGCTACAGCATCAATATCTGCTGATACTTCACCAACTATTTCTAATGTATTTGTTGCAGTACTGATAATCTTGATGAAATCAATCTGATCAAGGACAACAGGAGTACCTGTATTTCTGTCAACAGCCCACTCAATTTTAAAAGCATCTCCACCCCCTGAACCATCATTAATAGGATAATCCCCGGGTGTATCAGGTACAGTATAAAAAGTTTCATCAGGAACTCCCGGGTTATCTAATGTTGGTGTTACATCAGCATATCCCCAGACATTTTTCGAGGTCTGACCTGTTTTTTCAGGAGGAAAGGGAAATATGTTAAAAGTAATTTGATCTGGATATCCTGGATAATAACTTATTCTTGGATAATTACTTTTATTAGTTGGTTTATAATCAGAATTTGTTCTATTGTAGGTTACAGAGATAAAAGAGCCTGGTGTAGTATCACTTCCTTTTAATAGACACCATGTATCATCAGGTAACCCATTGCTATTTTCATCTTTCATAACTTCAACATAAGCAGGTTCCTGCCAGCGTTCATCTGTTCCTGTGAAAAAAGCATTACCAAAGATGATGAAGTCATAACCATTTATATTATCAGGATGGTTTAGTATGGGGGGATCAAAACGAACAATTACATAGCCTCCTCCGCTTCCCAGAGAAATAATATGATTAGCTCCGGATGCAGGTGCACCATATAATTTATTAATATCATTATAAGCAGGGTTATTTACATGCTGTCCCCATGCTGGTTTATATTCTATTACTTCTTTTATCCAGTAATCCTGGGGGTCATAATGCAATGGTGAATCTCCTCCGGAAGTAGTGCCTCCTTTATTTTCTTTTTCAGATTCAAGTGAATTAAATAAAGGATTCCTTTGGCTGCAACTCATAAACAAGAATAAAAGAATAATTATTGTAATTATATTATTTTTCATTTTTTTTGTTTAGGGGTCAGGTCTCAACATTTGACATTTAATAATAAATGTCAA
>CBDVEP010000012.1:0-36028 GCA_965373035.1 uncultured bacterium | reverse complement strand
TTTTTTTATTTATTAGCTTGATTTAAAATTTTACCCCCGATAACTGTCCCATTACAAAAAAATATTGAAATATTAATTTTAAGTGTTATGTTAAGTTAAGAATGAAAATACAATATGTTTTATTATTACTATTATTTTTAGTAACTAAACCTGGCTTTGGTTTAAATTATAACAGCCCTGCACTTTTAGAAAAAGGTGATTTATCTGTAGCTTCTTCGGTTTATATTGATGATAATGCTTATTATGGTATTTTATTAAACAGTGATTATGGCTTTAGTTCTTATTTTAATCCTGTTGTTAAAATTGGATATCAGCATTCAGGAAGAGGGGACATTTATTTAGGCCTGGAAGGAAAAATTCTTCTTGCGGAAAGATTTGGCGGGACTGATTATTTTACTATTTATTTAGGTGGTCATTATTATAATGAAATAGCAGGTATTGATTTTAGTATTTCAATAGGAAATATAGTTAATGTCATGGATAATTATATAGGATTTGATTTTGATTTTGAGTTTATTGATGAGGAAATTGAATATCCATGTGATTTTATAATGGGAATCAAATTTAAGCCTTTTGATAATGATAATAGTATTGTTATTGAAGGGGGAATACCTGTTACAAGCTATAGCAGTTATAAACTCGGAGTTTCAATGAGATTTATTTTATAGGGGATTTATAATATGTTTTTTAATAAAAACAAAGGAAATATAGTACACATTAATGATATTAAAGATTTAAAACTTCATAAAATAAAACCAGAAGATTTACAGAAAATTTACATTGATAAGGATGGACAGGAATATAAGCTTAAATATGACCCTTTAAGAAAAAAGGTTATTATTGTTAAGGTTATTAAAGGAGTTCTTAATGGAAAGTATGTGAAGAATAAATATGATGATGTTGCAACAGATGATAGAATTAAATTAGAATTTAAACATAAAATAGGGGAGATGGGAAAAGAGTATTTAAAAAATAAGTATAATATAACTGGTCAGGAACCGGAAAAAACAAAGGACCCGGCTTTATCTGTTGAATCAGAAAAAGAAAAAAATGAAGTAGAAGAACAGATTAAAAGCTCTGATGGCATTGTTATTGAAAAAATCAGTGATGTATCTTCAGTAATTGAAAAAATAACTGAAAGATTAGAAATAGCATTAAAAAATATTGTTGAATCTAATGTTTTTAATGAACGATTTGGATTTGATGATAAAATGGTTCTTGATGACATAAGAAGAATTGTTAAGGTAGATATAATAGGGGAATATCAAAATTTAAAAGAGATTCATGAAGACACATTAAAAGGCTATAATGATTCAAAATTAAAAAATAAAGTTTATGGAGAAAAAATTAAAGCTTTACTTGCTGTTACCCCTCGTTCTGATCATATTAATATATTAAGAGAATTAGAATCAATAGAAATATTTCAAAAAGGATTAAAGAGCATATTAAAATCTTTTGATGATATTGAGTATAAACTATCTATCATTTCAGGGGAAAAAATAAATGCCCGGAATTTTCATGAAAGGCAAAAATTTTCAGATGGACAGATAAGTTTACAAACTAGTAAAAGTGACACAGTAAAAATAATAAAACATTTTAATGAACTTTATAATCAAAAGTTTAAATAAAAGGAATAATTGATTGAAGGTTATTTTAATTTCTCTTCAGTATTTGGGTAATATAACCGGAAGTGGTGGGTTATATGCTCTGGAATTATCAAGGGAACTTGCTATTAGAAATTATGATATTACGGTTTTAACCTTTGGCCTGAAAGATGCTAAGGCAAAGGAAGAGATAACCCTTGATGTGCCTGAATTATATAAAAATATTTCTAATACCCGAATGGGTAAAAAAAATTGCAAAGTAAAAGTAAGAAGATTCTGGAGCCATGACTCAAGATTTATTAAAAGTCCTTTTGAAGGGAGTAAAGATGCAGAGATTAAAAGATTACAGGAGTTTAATCAAAAGGTATTAGAATATTTAGATAAAAATGTAAAAGAAAAATGTCTTATTCTTTTAAATGGACATTTCATGATCCCTTCCCTTGCCAGGGAATTAAAAAAAATTAATCGGTTTCGTATAGTTACTTCCATACATACTTTAGAATCCATCTCTGAAGCCAGAAAAGGAAAAGATGGTGCCCCGAGAAAACTTATTAATTATATTCAGAACAAAGAAAAGGAAGCATTATTATTTTCTCATTATGTTATTCTCTGGAGCACATCTTTAAAGGAAGAGATATCATGGATATTTCCTGATATTTATAAAAAGATTAATATTAAAGTCATTCCATTTGGAGTACCATCTGATTTTATTGATAAGACTCACCTGAATGATGAAAAAATTCAATTTTTAAAAGAAAGATATAATATTTCTGATAATTTTATTTTTAATTTAAATAGAATTGATCCATCCAAAGGAATTGAATACTTAATTTTAGCTTTCCCCATGTTGATTAAAAAGTTGCGTAAACATTTTAATAACAAATCCTTTAATTGTTCCTTGTTAATTGCAGGATTTTTAGAAGATAAAAATTTATGGTATTATAACCGTTTAAAAAAATTAATTAATGAAATAAGAGATAAAGATATTAAAAAAAATATTCAGATTTGTACGGATTCTTCTGTTTTTAATGATAAACAGTACCTTCATAAAATGGCAAAGGTTTTTGTCATCCCTTCTATTGTTTCACCTTTTGGAATGTCATTAATTGAAGCTATTATTAAAGAAGAACCTTTTGTGACTTCTGGTATTGAAGGGATTCTTGATATTTTAAATATTACTGAAGTTGAAATACCTTTCAGCATTGTACCTGGAGGGACAGTAATTAATTTTTTAAATCCTCTTACAAGGGTAGATTACCTTGCGGATGCTTTGTTTTATGTATTTACAAATTATGACAGGGTGAAATCTTCAATTAATAAACTTCAAGAGAAAATTATTGCTAAATATTCATGGAACAAAACAATTGAGCAAAATATTGCTATTTATAAAAAAGTTGAAAATTAATATTAATATTATAAGATTACAAGTGATTTATGGAGGTTGAAGAATGACTAAAAATTTTATCAAGTCAACAGCAAAAAAATGTGAAGTTGTTAATGTAAAAAAGCCTGAATTATATAGAAAGATATTTCCATACAATGAAGTGCCAAGAATTAAATTTGATAATATGATGGAACCATATAATTTTCCTGAAGAGATATGGATTACTGATACTACTTTCAGAGATGGTCAGCAGGCTATGCCGCCTTATACTACAAAACAAATCCTGAAGCTTTTTGATTTTTTACATAAATTAAGCGGACCAAATGGCGTTATAAGATTTAGTGAGTTTTTTTTATACAGTGATAAAGATAAAGAAGCTGTTGGGAAATGTTTGGAGCGGGATTATAAATATCCTGATGTTACAGGATGGATTAGAGCAAATAAAAAAGATTTTCAGCTTGTTAAACAAATGGGGCTAAAAGAAACAGGAATTTTAACTTCCTGCAGTGATTATCATATTTTTTTAAAGTTTGATTCTGATAGAAAAACCATACTGGATAAATACCTGTCAGTTGTTAAAGAAGCACTGGCAAATAATATTATTCCAAGATGTCATTTTGAAGACATTACAAGAGCTGATATTTATGGTTTTGTTATACCTTTTGCTCAGAGATTAATGGCTTTAGCTAGCGAAAGCAAAATGCCGGTAAAAATTCGTTTATGTGATACACTTGGTATGGGAATAAGTTATCCTGGAGTGGAGCTTCCCAGAAGCATTCCTAAGTTATTAAATGCTATAACTCATGAAGCCGGTATTCCTTCTGAGTGGTTAGAGTGGCATGGTCATAATGATTTTCATAAAGTTCATATTAATGGTGTTACAGCCTGGTTTTATGGAGCTAGTGGTATCAATGGTACATTGTTAGGGTTTGGTGAAAGAACAGGAAATTCTCCTATTGAAGGATTGATAATGGAATATATAGGACTGAAAGGAAGTTCAGAGGGTATTGATACAACTATCATTACAGAAGTTGCTGATTATTACAGGGAAATGGGTATCTGCATTTCTGATAATTTCCCTTTTGTTGGAAAAAATTTTAATGTTACCAGGGCAGGGATACATGCAGATGGTGTCCTAAAAAATCCTGAAATATATACTATATTTGATACGAATAAAATATTAAAAACTTCTGTTGGTATTGGCATAACAGACAAATCAGGTGCTGCTGGAGTTGCTTTCTGGGTTAATTCTTATTTTAATTTGCCTGAGAATAAGAAAGTTGACAAACATCATCCTGGTGTATTAAAAATGTATGAATGGGTTATGAACGAGTATGAAGAAAAAAGAAGGATTACCAGTATATCAGATCCGGAACTAAGCGTATTAGCAAAAAAATTTGTACCTAAGATATTTGAGTCAGAATTTGATGAGATTAAAAAAAGTGTAAAAGATAAAGTAAAGGATTTAATTGAATATGTAGCAGGCAGTAATGTTATCAAATCAACTGATCCTGAAAAAATGGAAAAGTATCTTAAAAAAATAAGCCGTGAGTATCCTTATATTCAATTAATTGCCGTAACTGACATGGAAGGTAATCGTATCACTCGAAACATTGCCCAGGTTGAAGATAAGCATAAATTTGAATCTATAAGTAATGAAAATTTTTGTAATAGACCATGGTTTATTAATACTGTTAAAACAGGAAAAATTTTTATATCTGATTTTTATACTTCCAAAATTACAGAAAGTTTATGTATCACTGTGTCCACTCCTATTTTTGATAAAGAAGAAAAAGAAATGAAAGGTGTACTGGAATTTGACATTAAATTTGAAGATGCTGCAAAGTTTTAAAAATGGGGACGGAGCGTACTTTTTAACATTACAAAGTACGTACCATCCCCATTTTCATTTTATAATCTAAATTCTTCAGAATTTTATTCTAATTTATATTCATAATATGATTGATTTTTTTAAAAAAGCACGCTAAAATATATAATATAGTAAGAAATAATTTGAATCTTGAATTTTTAATTAATGTACTTGAGGTAAAGAATGGCTATAGCAGAATTTGTAGAAATACGAAAAATTGTTGAGACAAAGCTTAATAATAAAGAACTTGATGAAAATGCATATAATGTATATTTAAAGGCTGCCAAACAAGCAGAGCAGATTAAGGCTACAGGATTAAATCAGCCTGGATATACTCCTGAAGATATGAAACTTTTCCTTTTAAAAGTATATCGTGGATTAAAAGTATGTGCAATGCAGCAGCGAAATGTCCAATTAATAAAGGATTATAATGTAAAAATAACAGCCCTGGGAGGCTGATTTTTAAGGAGTTTATGAGAAATTAAAATGGCAGATGTTAATGACATAATTAAAGGAATTGAAACATTATACAGGAATGCTGATGGCAAGAATCAAGGTCTGGCAGAAAAATGTCTGTCACTTTATGACCTCTCTATTAAAGTAATAAATGCCAATGTGCAGGATCCGGAAAAAAAGGGGGTGTTATTATATAAATGCTGGTGGCTTAAACATGAATGTCTTCTGCGCAATCATAAAGATAATGACATGGTTACTGAATGCAATTTTAAATTAAGGGAATTTATGAAATATAAACCTTAGGGGACGGTGCGTAACTGTGTAAAATTATTATAATTATAATAAAAAATGTTAAAATAAATCGTCATAAAATAATGTTACAAAGTGACGCACCGTCCCCTTATTCCCGTCCCCTTATTCCCGTCCCCTTATTCCCTTATTCCAAACTTCCGGGTAATTTGAATTCTCTTTTTAAAACATTACTGTATATCCATACAATCAGGCTGTCTCCTACATAATACATGCAGGGTAAAATAAACAAAGTGATAGTAGTTGCAAAAAATAGTCCCCAGATAAGAGCAATACCCATGGGTTGGAGAAAGGATTCACTTCCCATGATCCCATAGGACATAGGGATAAGTCCCACTATGGTTGTAATTGTTGTTAAAATAATCGGCCGAAGCCTTGTCTTTCCCGCTTCTATTAAAGCTGTTAATTTATTTTTGCCTTCCAGCCTGAGCCTGTTGACAAAGCTCACAAGTACAAGGGAGTCATTAACAACAACCCCCATAAGTGCGACCATGCCCATTACAGGTAACATTCCAAGAGGAATGTTGTGAATAATTAAAGCAATTAATACGCCTACCATGCTGAATGGAATAACCATCATTACAAAAATAGGTTGTGTTAAACTTTTAAATAAAGCAGTTAAAATAATGTAAATCAGGATAAGGGCTATTATACCGGCTTTAACAGCACCAATACCCATTTCAATCATATCTTCCTGCATACCGGCAATTTTTATTTTATAATTAGGATATTTTTTTTGTAAGGGCTTTAATTTTTTTCCAATAATTTTATTAATGGCTTCTGATGAATATTTACGATTTTTTTCATTTGCAAGCTCTGCTGTTACAGATGCAATCCGCTTTTTATCTTCATGTTCAATAATTGCTATGGAACGTTTTTTTTTAAAAGCAGCAAATTTATTTAACGGGATATACCTGCCTCTCATATTTTTAATCTGAACTGTCTTTAAATTTGCTAAAGTTTTTGCTTTTTTTTCATTGTTTTTAACTAAAATATCAACTTCTTCATCAATATTTTCCATTGAATTTGCTACAGTAGCTATTCCGCCTTCAAATGTATTTCGTACAGCAAGTGCAGAACTGCTGATATTTACTCCCAGTGTTGCTGCTTTTACTTCATTTATATCCAGTACAAGTTCATCCTTTCCTTGTTCTAATGACACTTTAACACTTGATGTGTTGGAGATTGAATCTACAAGTAAGCGTAGTTCTTCTGAAATTTTTTCCAGGGTATCAAGGTTATCACCAAGGACTTTAACCTGGATCGGACTGCTTTGAGGAGGGCCTCCTTTAACTGCCCGCGCATCATATATATCAATACCTTTAATTTTATCTAATGCGCTGCAGATAGCCCTGCGCAGTTCTTCTTCTTTCATTTTACGGTTAGGATTTAATATTATCTGAATTCCAACATAATGAGTTCTAAACCTTGGGCCATGAGAAGTTTCCCAGTATCCAACTGTACAGATAAATTCTTTTGTCTCTTTTCCAATTGCCTTTCGCAGGGATCTTTCAGCTCTATCCACTACATTTTTTGTTTGTTCAATTGAATAATCAATGTTACATTCAATCTGAACATTAAACTGATCAATATCTCCGCTAAAAAACACCTTGGGAATAATAATAAAAAGAGAGATTAATAATATGAAAGCTATAAAAGAGATTGCTATGGTATTTAAAATTGGTCGCCTTAATAAAAAGGTCAATGCTTTTTCGTAATGTTTTCGCAGTACTTTAAACCATGCACGTTTTTCATGAACTTCCTCTTTAACATACACAATCTGTTTTTTTTCTTTAGCTTTCATCCCTTTTTTAATTTTTTTCTTAAGTTTTAATCTCATATGAGCAATATGTCCGGGTAGAATTAAGACGCATTCTATTAAAGATACAAGCATTGTGATACTGATAACTATAGGAATAAATTTTAAAAATTTTCCCATCATTCCTGGAAGTCCAACCAGGGGCATAAATGCAGCAATAGTAGTAACAACTGTTGCCATTACTGGTTTAAAAACTTCCGAGGTCCCGTCCACTGCAGATTGCATTTGTGTCTTTCCTTTTTCCCTGTGCCGATAGATGTTCTCTGAAACAATTATAGCATCATCAACTATCATACCAACAACAATAATAAATCCGAACATGGTTACCATGTTAAGTGTCATATCAAACATTGTGATTATGAGCATTGCACCGCAAAATGCAATTGGAATACCCAATATTGTCCAGAAAGTTGATTTCCAGTCAAAAAACAGTATCAGACATAAAAAAATCAATATTAGTCCAACAAAAGCATTCTGCGTGAGAATGTTAAGTCTGTTTTTTACAAAAAATGAGATGTCATTTGAATAAAACATCTTTGCTCCCTTTGGGAGCAGTTTTTCTTTTTTATAACGTTTAATTAAATTTTTTACAGCATCAGCTACTTTTATTGTATCTCCTGATTTTTTTTTAAGAGCATTAAGATTGATCCCGGTACTGCCGTTAACCCTGAAAGAAGTGTCATCTTTTTCAAAATTCCAGCTTACCTTTGCAACATCCATAATACGGACACTCAGACCCTCGTCATTGGCTCTTATGATTGTGTTTTTTACCTGAAGCAGATTTTTATATTCACCTAAAGTCCTGATAAGGTATTCCTTTTTTGAAACAGAGATCTTGCCGCCAGGTAGATTTATACTACGCAGGCGGATAGCAGCAATAACATCTGTAATATTCATATCATAATAATCTAATCTGTCAGGATCTACTTCTATCCATACCTGTTTTTTTCTATATCCCCATTTTTCTACTTTCCCAACTCCTTTCAGTTCTTTTAAATCTTCTTCTACTTTTCGTGACAGTTTCCTTAAACTCTCTTCAGGTATATCCCCTGCAATAAACACGGAAATAACCGGGAACATATCTGTATTAATGTCTAATATATATGGATCCTTAACATCTTCAGGCAGATCAGGAATACTGTCAACAGCATTTTTTACATCAGTAAATATTTTATCAAAATCCTTTGAATAATCAGAGTCCACTTCATAAATTACAGTTGAAAGACCTTCAATTGAACGGCTTGTTATTCGTTTTGCACCATCAACTTCCGCAACTGCATCCTCAATTTTATCAGTAACTAATTTTTCCACTTCTTCTGCAGTGGCTCCTATATAAGTTGCAGATATCCAAATCATATCCATTTGGATCTGGGGAAAGCCTTCTTTTTGTCCCCGCCAGAATATTATAGCCCCTATTATTATTATAAAAAATACTATTAAATTAGTTACTTTTGATTGATTAATAAAAAATTTAATAAATTTCATAGTTTTTCCTTATTTAACTTCGCCATCAACATTCAGTTCATTGATATTGTGTTTTTCCAAAAAAATATTTTGTGCCATTTCCAATCGTGCTTTAGCAAGTTTATAGTTAAACAAAGTTGCAAGGTGTAGTTTTTGCCACATACGCAGATCATCATTGGCACGCACATAACTGCCTGAATTAACTTTGCCGCTGAAATATTTTTTTTTATATTGTTTTAATTTTTTTTCCATTAGAAGTACAGTTTTTTTATATGCTTGTTCAGTCTCCCAGTAATATTCTACAGACCTTATTAAAGTATCAAGCTCTTTTTGTATCCCATGTTTGATTTTATCCATTTCAGATATGGACCTATTATAATTGACTTGAGCTTTTTCTGTAACAACCTTTAAGGCGCGAAAGTCCAGAGGGATTTGAAATTGGAGACCCATTGTAAGATTAAGTTTTTCAGTTTTAAATCCAATATCTTCAATAGCCAGAGGAAGATCTGATTGATTATTATCATCACCATGAAAACTTGAAGTTAAGGAAAAATCAAGACTTGGAAGCATTGTAACTTTAGCAATATCAAGAGTATATTTTGTGATTTTTTTCTGCAGGCGGGCAACTTTCAGCTCTTTGCTGTTATTTTTTACCCTGTTATAGATCATATTTCTGTTAAGCCTGACAGGTTCTGAAGTTAATTCATCTTTTAAAAGGATTTCCATATTATTTGTTTGTATGTTGTTATTCATTCCAAGAGTATAGAGAAATTCTTTTTTCAAATCTTCATATTCTTTTTTTGCATTATTAAAATCTGCTTTTGTACGTACATAAGATGCTTCAAAATCATAGACTTCAACAATATCAACCGTGCCTAGATTGACCCGTCTTTTGTTTTTTTTCAGTATATCTTTTGAATCTTTTAAAGAAGCTTTTGTTAATTCAAGTTGTTTCCTGTTTAGTTGAAGCTGCCAGTAAAGAGTAAATGCTCTAAAAATTATTCCTTCAAGTTTTTGATTATGAATAGATCTGAATAATTTTACCTGTTCTTTTAATATATTAAGTTGCTTTTTACCGGGCATACCCCATGGTCCATTTCGTAAGATTGGCTGAGTTATAGAAAATTCATAAGAAGATTTCCATGTGTCATAAGGCATTCCCATATCATATACCTGATGATTATTAACAAAACCTGTACTTAACCTGGTGCCTGTTGTTGCAAATTGTTTGGAAAGACCAATGGAGAAACTGTCACTTTTATAAGGTCCCATATTCATACTGGCTACATTGTTATTTATATGATTGTATCCAATATCAAGTAAGGGAGAATAACTGTATTTTACTTCATGATATGATGCAGCAGCTTCTTTAGGATCATAAGTATTTAATTTTTGCTCAGGATGATTTAAAGTTACCTGCTGAAGGTATTCTTTAAGAGAATATTCTAATTTTTTTCCAAAAAGTTGAGGAGAAATAAAAATAAATTGACAAACAGTATAAAATACTATAATTAAAGGAATAAATTGTTTATATTTCAATTTCATTTGCCTGCTCCTTTTAAAAATAATTCAAAAATTTTATCAGCCACACCTTTTAAAGAAGAGATTTCATTGTTCAGCATACACCTGAAAAAATTTTGATTTACCATTCCTATAAGTGAAAAAGTTAGGAATATAGGATCCTGATTTTTTAAATATCCATCATGAATACACTGCTTTATTAATTTTACAATTTTATTTATATAATTTTTATATTTACTGATAAAGTTATTATGCATTTTTGATTTTTTATCTGAATCCATCTGGAATTTTATTTGATGGATAACTTTAAAAAAATCTTTGTTATTGATAAAAAATTTTATATTACCAGCAACTATCTGTCTTAATTTATCAATAGAATTTATTTTCATTTTAATAATGTAATCTACTTTTTTATTAGATAAATTCATTTTATCATCAATCATGGAAAAAAAGAGATTTTCTTTGTTTTTAAAATAAAGATAAATAGCTGGTTTTGATATTTTGACTTTATCAGCTATTTCATCAAGAGTGGCTTTGTTAAAGCTTTTTTTAGAGAAAACCTTTAAAGCTGCTTCAAAAATTTCTTTCCTGCGTTTTTCAATTGTTTTTTCTTTCATAAAAATGTTCTTTCCTGTATTTTACTTACCAGTCAGTAATGTAATATAATTATAAAAAAAGTCAAACAAAAATTTATATTTTTTAAGTTTTTTTAAATTCAAAAAGGTTTACATCTTGATTTTTAAATAAAATATATTATAATAAAAAGCAAAGAAATTATAAATCAATTTTCTGGTAAAGCTAACCAGAAAATTATGAGATGGTATTATAATTTAGGAGGGGAAAAGATGTTAAAATTTATATTTATATTAGGTGGAATAATTGGATTAACTATAGGGCTATTTCTTTTTATTCTTGGCTTTTCTGATTATTTCTCAACAATAATTGCAAAAAAAACATCTTATTTTTTAAAAGGAAAAAAAATTTGATAAATAAAATTCAAATCATCTTAGGTATTCTGCTAATTTCAATATTTTCAACATATTTACTTGCATTTGATGAAAATAATATCTATCTAAATTCCATTTTAATTCCATTATAGCTTTTTTAGAATTCTTTTCTTTCTTTGCAACTTTATATATGTTATTAAAACAAAATCATAGAAAATAAATATATCTTTCTAATTCTTCCTTATTCTTACATTCAGGCTGTCGATTTATGTAAAAACACACCTTTAGGGCGAAGGTGCCCTTCAGGGTATGTGTTAAAATATGGAAATAACAGACCTAAAGGTCTGTTTCTACATTCTTTTTTGAAATAGTTAATCAAATCGACAGCCTGATTCTTTAATATTATATTTTAAAAAAACATAATAATCACCTTGAAAAAATCCAAGAGTGCGGTACAATATATCATAATGGGCATATTTATAAAAGTAACAATATTATGTGTTTTTATAATAAAAACTTGAAAAAACACATAAAATATGCCGAAATTAATAGTATTACTTGTAAAATGTACTGAATTTTAATAAAATTATTGGAATATGCAATTATGAGAAGTGTGCATAAAGAAAAATGATAGTGAAAAATATGTTTTTTACATTTTTTAAAGATATGATTTAGAACATATTATTATAATTGAATTATTTAATTAGATATATCATGAAAAAAACGATTATACTATTATTTATTTTCCTGGTAATTACTACTCCACTCTATAGTCAACTGGCTAATTCACCAGCCCCAAAATTTAGAATAAACCTAAGGAATACAGGATTAAGTGCTTATGGAGCAACTCCACCTGCAAGTACAACATCAACAGCCATAACCAATTGGCGGGTATCCGCAGGAAATAACACTGTTTCTTCCCCTGCCATAGGAAGCGATGGTAAAATTTATATCGGAAGTTACGATAATTATTTATATTGTTTTAATACGAATGGCACAACCAACTGGAGAGCTAAAACAGGCGATGAGATTTATTCTTCCCCTGCCATAGGAAGCGATGGTAAAATCTATGTTGGAAGTAAAGATGATTATTTATATTGTTTTAATACAAATGGCACAACCAACTGGCGAGCTAAAACAGGGAATGATATTCGAAACTCCTCTCCTGCCATAGGTGATGATGGAAAAATCTATATTGGAAGTATGGATGGTTACTTATATTGTTTTAATCCAAACGGCACAACCAACTGGCGTTCAGCAACCTTCTTTAATATAGGAATTTATTCTTCGCCTGCTATAGGTGGTGATGGAAAAATTTATATTGGAGGTAATTTGGCTGATAATTCTTTATATTGTTTTAATACAAATGGTACAACTAACTGGTGTTCAGCAACAGGTGATTTGATTGAATCATCACCGGCCATAGGAAGTGATGGAAAAATCTATGTTGGAAGTGATGATAATTATTTATATTGTTTTAATACAAATGGTACAACTAACTGGTGTTCAGCAACAGGTGGAGTGATTAAATCATCACCGGCCATAGGAAGTGATGGTAAAATCTATGTTGGAAGTGATGATAATTATTTATATTGTTTTAATACAAATGGCACAACTAATTGGCGGGAATATATGGGAGTTTTTAGTCAGGTTTCTTCACCTACTATAGGTAATGATAATAAAATCTATGTAGGAAGTCGGGGAGGTGATGATTATTTATATTGTTTTAATGCAAATGGTACAACCAACTGGCGTATATTTATAGGTGATGTTTCATCCTCTGTTGCCATAGGAAATAACGGTAAAATCTATGTTGGAGGTAAAGATGGGTATCTATACTGCTTTAGTGTTCCAGGGTATACACCGCCTGAGACTGGCTCTGTTTATTATGTTAAAACAAATGGAAGTAATGGAAATAGTGGAACAAGCTGGGCATTAGCATGGAAAACTATTGAACATGCTGCATCTAATGTTGGAGTTAGCAATACAGTTATTGTTTCTAATGGGGAATATAATGAGAATGTCAATTTTAGTCATTTAACCAATATTATGCTGGTATCCTTAAGCTGGTTATCAAATCAAGTTACCACTAATACAATAATAAATGGAAATGGGACATCATCAGTAATAGCCCTTTCCAACTCATTTGCCTGTAAAATCATTGGTTTTACAATAAAAAATGGAACTTATGGTGTTTATTCCTCTGCAAATTCGCCTAACTCCAATTATATTGCTCATAACAATATTTATTCTAATACAATTGGTGTGGGCATAACTAATGGTGATTGGAATACCATTACCAGTAATAATATCTATATCTGTTCCAATGGAATTTTAATTACAGGCACTTCAAAAACAAATACTGTTTTCAGCAATTCCATATATAGAAATGATTATGGTATTGTGATAAATGATGGTGATGATAATATAATACGATTAAATCAGATAAGAAGCAATCAAATTACTGGGATTTATTTAATAGGCAGCGCAGCAGGAAATTACTTTATTAAAAACACTATTTATTCAAATGAGGATTCCGGTATACATATTGATTCTGATGATGCTGATAATAACTATATTCTTACCAATAACATCTGGGGAGCAAATCAGAATTATGGGATTTATGTAAATAATGGTGATAATAATAGTATTAAATCTAATCAAGTCCATGATAATAATCAATATGGGATTTACTTGTCTGGCACGGCTGAGTTTAATTATATTGTTCAAAATTTAATCTATTCAAATATGCATGGTACTTTCACTGATTATGGTATATACATTGATTCTGATCAAGCTGATAATAATTATATATTAAGTAATAATATTTGGGGGAATGATCAAGATTCAGGAATGTCTTTAAAAGATAGTGATAATAATATCATTAAATTTAATCAAATTCATAATAATGATTGGAGAGGAATTAAAATTGAAGGTAATGCAACCAATAATCTTATTTCGAAAAACAATATTTATGCAAATGGTACATACGGCATTTATATTAATGATAATAATGTTGATAATAATAATATTAGTATAAATATTATTCGAGGGCCAGGTCAATCTTATGGTATTTATAATAGACAAGGAGATAATAATAGTATTAAATCTAATCAAGTCCATAATAATAATCAATATGGAATTTACTTGTCTGGCACGGCTGAGTTTAATTATATTGTAAAGAATTCAATTTATTCTAATACAATCCATGGCATTGCTATTGATTCCCTTGGTTCAATTAATAATTATATCCTAACTAATAACATTTGGGGCGAAAATCAGGATCATGGCATTTATATTGATAATGCAGTCAAAAATAAAATATATAGAAATAGAATTCATAAAAATGAAAAGTATGGGATAAGGATATTAGGTACAGCAAGCAATACAAAAATCATTAACAATACGATATATGGCAGTTTAAATGAAGATGGGATAAGATGGGAAGAAAGTTCTAGCGGTGTAATGTATAATAACATAATTCTGTCAAATGGCAATGATGGAAATGATTATGGAATAGAAAATAATAGCACAGGAGATGTTTATATAGCATATAATGATATTTATGGTAACAATGCAGGGCATACAAATAATACCGGCACTGGTTCTTTAATCTGGGGAAGTGGAAATGTTACAAATAATCCATTGATTGAAACTACCTCATCATTTGAAATAACATCAGCATCCAGTCCTTGCGTTGACACAGGTACAAATATTCCAGAAGTTACAACTAATTATATTGGCTCTGGCCCTGACATGGGCTGGAAGGAATCATCTTTTTCAGCTATAAATAATGGCCCATTCTTTGTTGATGATACCACTGGAAGCAACACTTTTGCCGGAACATTTGCTAAACCATTTAAAACCATCCAGAAAGCAGCAGATACAATGATGCCGGGTGTTACAGTGGCTTCCTGTTATATTTTTCCAGGGACATATTCTGAGCAGGTGGATATCTCTTCAAATAAAAACTCAGGATATATGGTGTTTACTGCTTTATCAAATAATAACCTTCCAATTCTTACAGGATATGGCAGTACAAATTATGGATTTTATATCACTGATGCAGATAACCTGATAATAAAAGAATTAAAGATAAAATCTTATGCTGATTCAGGAATATATTTAACTGGTAATACAACTAATGTAAAAATAATTGAGAATACTATTTATTCAAATGAGGATAATGGCTTATTTATTCAGGCAGATAATAATTATATTTTCAAAAATAATATCTGGGCAACAAATCATAATAATGGTATTTATATCAATAATGGGGATAATAATACAATTAAATCCAATCAGATTCATTATTGTGGGGCAGGAATTACTTTTACTGGGAGTTCAGTAAGTAATTATATTATTAAGAACACAATTTATTCAAATATTGGTGATGGAATATATATTGAAACAGATAATAATTATATTTTAACCAATAATATATGGGGACAAGATCAGTCTTGTGGAATTGGTATCACTTCTGGTAATAACAACACTATCAGCTCAAATCAAATACACAATAATAAGTTACGAGGTATATACATAGAAAATTCATTTTCCAATAAAATCAATAAAAACACAATTTATTCAAATCATTCAGGTGTCTATATTTATTTAGGTACTAATAACTATATATCATCCAATCACATTTTTGGTATAAATCAAAATGCTGGAATAACTATTGAGCAAGGAATGTATAATCATATATATAATAATGAAGTTTATAATGCTACTAATGGTATAAGCATAGAATGGTCTGTATCTAATTATATTCGATATAATAATGCTTATTCTAATTTAAACTATGGGATTACCATATACTATGGAAATTATAATTCAGTATTTTCTAATGATATATGGGAAACACAATGGGCTGGAATATGTGTCATTGGTAATTATAATATAATTAGATTAAATAAGACTTATCATAATGGAAATGGTATACAGCTTAATGATACTTCAATAGGAAATTGTATTATTAAAAATACAATTTATTCAAACAGTGATTATGGTATTATAATTAATTCAGATGATGCAGATAACAATTATATTTTATCAAATAGGATATGGGGACCTGGCCATGATGCAGGAATTGCTATTCAGCATGGAGATACAAATAAGATATTTAGAAATTTAATTTACCATAATGAACTTTATGGAATTGGAATCGCGGGTACTGCTTTAGAGACAGAGATAATCAATAATACTATCTTTAAAAATGGAACAGAAGATGGGATTTGTTTTCTGGATTCAGCTGGTGGAAAAATATATAATAACATTATTTTGTCTAATGGCAATGATGGAAATGATTATGGTATTGAAAATGCTGGTACAGGCACAATTTATGTAGCATATAATAATATTTATAGTAATAGTGGAGGCCCCACTAATAATAGCGGGGGCGGTTCCCTTATCTGGGGAAGTGGAAATACTACCAATAACCCATTAATCGAAACAGTAACATCATTTACAATAACATCCGCATCCAGTCCCTGTGTTAACTCAGGGACTAATATTCCAGAAGTTACTACCAATTACATTGGTGCAGCCCCTGACATGGGCTGGAAAGAATCACCATTTACTGCAGGAAATGATGGTCCATTTTTTGTTGATGATACAATAGGAGATGATTCTAAACTTGGAACATTTGATGAACCATTCAAAACCATCCAGAAAGCAGCAGATACTATGATGCCGGGAGTTACAGTGGCTTCCTGCTATATTTTCCCAGGCACTTACTCTGAACAGGTTGACATATCTTCTAATAAAAATTCAGGATATATGGTGTTTACTGCTTTGTCCAATAATAACCTTCCAATTCTTACAGGATATGGCAGTACAAATTATGGATTTTATATCACTGATGCAGATAACCTGATAATAAGAGAATTAAAGATAAAATCTTATGCTGATTCAGGAATATTTTTAACTGGCAGTGCATCAAATAACTATATTATTGGAAATACAATCTATTCAAATCATGTAAGTGTTTATATCTTTTCAAACACTTCAACACATAACCATATATCATCTAATCAAATCTTTGGTATAAATCAATATTGTGGAATAGTTATTAATCAAGCAAAGCATAATTATGTATATTATAATGATGTTTATAAAAGTACAAATGGTATAAGTATTACAGAATTAGCAGCATCAAATTATGTTGCCCATAATAATATTTATTCTAATTCTTCTTATGGAATTTATATATACGGCAACTACAATTCAATTTTTTCAAATAATACATGGGGGATAAATCAGGACATCGGAATATTTATTAATAATGGTAACAACAATATAATTAAATCTAATCAAATAAATTATAATGAAATATATGGATTTTATTTAACAGGAAATTCTGAGAATAATTATATTGTTAAAAATGCGATTACTTATAATGTTTCATGCGGTATAGTAATAAATAGTGATACAGCAGATAATAATTATATTCTAACAAATTATATAGGAAATAATCAAATTGATGCTGGTATTTATATTGTGGATGGAGATAATAATACTATTCAATTGAATCAAATATATAATAATAATGGGCATGGTATTGACTTAGATGGCAGTACAACTAATAATTTTATAACAAAAAACAATATATACTCTAATACAAGTTCAGGAATTTTTATTAATTCTGTTAATGCGCAATATAATCTTATTGCTACTAATAATATCTGGGGATTAAATCAAAATGTAGGTGTTTGGATTAATGATGGTGATAATAATACTATTAGATCAAATCGCATACATCATATTTTTCTATATGCTATGTATATTCAGGGAACAGCCACAAATAACTATACAATTAACAATAGTTTTTATTCTAATGACTGGATAGGCCTTTATCTTAATTCAGATGATGCAGATAATAATTATTTTATATCAAACAGGTTTTGGGGACAAAACAATAATTCTACAATAATAATCACTAATGCTGATCAAACAAAACTTTACCGAAATATAATTCATGACAACCAGACTTATGGTATTCAACTACAAGGATCAGCTCAAAACACTGAAATTATTAATAATACTTTATTTAATAACAACACTGAAGATGGAATAAGATGGGAAGACTCATCTGGTGGTGTTGTATATAATAATATCATCTTATCTAATGGGGATGGAGTAGGAGGAGATTATGGAATTGAAAGAGCACCAGCAGCAACAGGCACAATCTATGTTGCATATAATAATATTTATGGAAATTCAGATGGACCAACTAATGGAGGTTTAATCTGGGGAAGCGGTAATGTTACTAACAATCCATTAATTGAAACTGTATCTTTTTTCACTATTACATCAATATCAAGTCCTTGTGTTGACAGCGGAACTAACATACCAGAAGTTACAACCAACTTCATTGGTTATGCTCCTGATATGGGATGGAAAGAATCTGATTTTGATACTTCTATTATACCAAATATTTCTATTGTTAAATCTATTTCTGTATCCAACTCTTCCTCTTATACTAACCTTGGTGGAAATATTGATGATACTGTGCCAGGTTCAAGAATTACCTATACAATTACTTATACTAATGAAGGAAATGGTACAGCTTATAACCTTGTGATTTCTGATAACATTTTATCCTATCAAACCTACTACAGCAATTCCATGGTTTTAAATGGGTCTAACTTATCTGATGCTGTGGATAGTGATGCTGGGGATTATGATGGAACTGGCATAACTGTTATAGTAACTAATGTCGCGCCCCATACAAAAGGAGTTTTAAGATATAAGGTTCATATTGATTGATAAATAGAGGTTCGAGTTATGAAACTCGAACCAGCGAAGCAGCGAAAGGTTCGGGCATCAAAAACCCGAACCAGCAAGAGGTTCGAGTTGTGAAACTCGAACCAGCGAACAGCGAAAGAGTTCAATCGAACCAGCGAAATTTTAAAAAAGAGGTAATGCATGAGAGTAATTTCTATACTTAATATATGTTTATGTTGTTTCTTAATTTTTATTACCTGCTCATTAAAAGCTGACATAAATCAGATAAAAAATCTTAAAGTGAAAGATGTTACAGAAAATTCTGCTTCAGTCTACTGGCACACTAAAGAAGAAACTATCGGGCAAATCAATTACGGTGTTTCCATGAAACAAATGTATAATGTTGCAGTTGATGCTAACAAAGGATATCAGCATTGTGTTTATTTAAGAAGTCTTTTAAAGGGAACTACTTATTATTATCGCATTATGATTAGTACAAAAAATAAGCCTGTTATGTCAAAAGTATATCTGTTTAAAACAAAAGGAATTCCTTTACCTATGCTTATAGATATTAAAACAAAGACACTTAAACATGGGTCTGCTCAATTAAACTACATACTCAATACTCCCTGTCAAATAACCTTGAGTTATTTAACTAAAAATGACAACAAGAAAAAAACTATAACCATAAAAAAGTATCAGGAAAAAGGCGTTTTGGAATTAAAAAATTTAACTCCGGAAACTATTTATTATTACTCTTTAGAGTTAAAAAACACAACAGGAGAACATATTAAAACAGGAGTCTTTCATTTTACAACACCTGTTAATAATCTGGCTTTGCATAAAAAAGTAAGCGGATCTTTTGACCAGATACCAAAAGATCCTTTTATCAGCAGGACAACACCTGTTCTGAACAGGATAACAGATGGCATTCTAAACTATTTTCACAGCATGGCTACTTCAGAAAATGTTAAGAAAAATGACCAGTTGATTATCATTGATATGGGAAAAAATATTCAATTCAGCCGTGTTTTTATATACTGGCATTCTCTTGCCTGCAGTAAGGATTATGCCATTTCTACAAGTATTAATAGTAAAAAATGGCAAATTAAGGCACAAAAAATTAATGCCCTGAAAGGTAAAAACATAAAAGGTGAAAAAAGTGTGCCTGTTGTGTTTAATGAAGTTTCATTCAAGCCTATAAAAGCCAGATATATTAAACTTTTTATAAAAAAAAACAGTTCTTTTTATGTACGTAGTAATAGTTGGGATTTTGTTCAATTAATGGAGGTGATTATTGCAGAATAAAGGATCAAGTTGTGTTTTGGAGTAGGGGGCTTTAGCCCCGTGTAAGACGAGCCTAAAGGCTCTACTCCTCTTTTTATTTTAAATAAATTTTTAAGGAGGTGATACAGACAGATAAAACTATTTTTAATAAGGGTTCGGGCCTCAGAAACTCGAACCAGCATAAGTCGGGTTATGAAGCCCGAAATAGCAAATTGGTTTAAGAAGGGTTCGAGCCTCAGAAACTCGAACCATCAGAAACCAATGAAACTTAAAAACCTTATAAAGGAGGTAAAAATGATGCGTTTTAAAAGCTTATTAATTGTGATACTGATTCTTCTTACTTTTTTCACCCAAGCAGTAGCTAATGGCACCCAAAAAGATACTCTTGTTACCAATGAAGTCATAATCTCTTACAGTAATTCTGCTGGAGCTACCTATGCCGATACCAATTATGTATCAGATACTGTTTTAGGTATCTATGGTATTGACGCTACTTTAACCACACCACCTTTAACTAATGATGCTTCACCTGGTGTTGCTACCACTTTTCAAGGTCATATAACCAATCTTGGAAATGATAGTCAGGTGATTTTTTTTACTAATTTCTTTACTAACTACTCCGCAGCAGGAGTTGGCCCATGGAAATTTAGTTTCCAAAATAGTGCATCACTTCCAGCAACAACCATGACTCTATCCCCTTATCAAGGGAGTGACTTTTATCTGGTGGTTACCCCTACGAATACAGCAGGTTATGGTGAAGCCATGACTAATATCTTTGGAGCTTATGTGACTAATACAGGACAGTTAACCATTACTTCTAATTATACCGGCTTAAACAGTATAACTTACGGAGGCTATTGGAAAAGTGATGGAAGACGGGCAATTGCTGTTATCAGTGATATCCCTATTATCAATATTGCTAAATTTTCATTTGTCTCTAACAGTGCAACTTATCTTGCTTTAGGCGGTAACAATGGAGAGCTTGTTCCTGGATCAGAAATTACTTATGCCATTACCTTTACAAACTCAGGCACTTCTGATGCTTATGGATTAACCTTTACTGACCCGATTAACAGTGATGCTGATTATGTTGATGACAGTTTAAGGTACAGAGAGGACTTGAGAACCCATGCCTCTAATGTTTATTATTACAATGCAGCCACATCAAATATTACAGATATAGATGATGCTGAAACAGTAGGTACTTATGATTGTAAGGGACGTACCAATGCTGCTTTAGGACAGGTTGAATTTTCCTTTGGTGCTGTGATTCCTGGAGGAGGAAGTGGGACATTATACTTTAAAGTTCATCTGAAGTAAAGAAGAAGGATTACATGAGATTGAACTGGTTATAATGCACTTGTAATCTCTAATTATAAATTAAATTTCTATTTAGATTTTGAAATGTGATTTTTTTGAATAGAAAAATAAATTATAAGAGGCTGAAATTTCAATGGCTTTAAAGGTCTTGAAAATTATTTTAAACCAGTTTAAGACTGGAGACTATCAAAAAGCATGCTTTTTGACTGGTTTAAAACATAATCTATCAAGCAGAAGTAAAATCATAATCTTGTTATGGTTAGTAGGATTAGTCTGCTTAACAGGGAAATTGTATGCTGCTACTTCTGCTGGTACCATTATTACTAATACAGTAAAAGTCTCTTACAGAAATTCTTTTATGACTACAAATACTAATAAAACATTTGCTACTAATATTCAAAACCCTGTTACTAATCTTTCAATGATTATTATTAAACCTTCTCATTCAGCAACTCTGCGGGAAGGTGAGACAGTTACTTTCAGCCATATTGTTTCTAATTATGGCAATGCTACTAATACTGTGCAGTTGCTTGCTTCTTCTATGCAGGGCTTTTCAAATAATATTTATTATGATACAAATAATAATGGTATTCTTGATGCTTCAGACCTGCCGGCAACTAATGATATTCGCTTATCACCGGAGCAAGCAGAAGCCATTATTGTAGAGGTCTTTGTTCCTGTTATGAATCTTTCTGGTATTTCTTCTGATACTATAACAGTTTCAGGCATTAATAAAGAAATTACTAATCTTTCTGTACTTGGTACAACAGATTATTTAACCATTCTACCTGCTGCTAATAAAATCATTTCTATTTTAGCTACTGATGGAGTTCATCAGGCAGATAAATTAGATGGCACTGAGTATTTAGGTGACCTTGATGTTACAGTAACCATTAAACTGCTTTATGCTCCAACAACAGATGCAATTGATATGTATTTTGATGTTGGAGATACTCCTGATGGAAGTACTAATGGTAATAATAGTGATCGAAAAATTAGTATGATAAAACAGGCTGACAAGTGGATAGGTGTTATTCCAGGTGATGACCCGGAAATTATACACAATGTTTCTGTTAACATTGTATTTGAATCTGAAGGAAATGTTATTTACAGGGTACAGACTCCTTCAATTGAAGCATTTCAATATATTGTCAGATCTTATCAATATAAAGAAAAAGGCAATATGCTTAATTCTATTTGTTACCCGCTGGATGATTCTAAGCCATATCCAACATTGCTATTCAGTCTTGACAGGCCAGGTAAGGTTAAAATTGAAGTATATGACATTAAAGGAGACAAAGTTCGTACACTTGTTAATGAGCATAGACAGGCAGAAATTCAAGCACCTGTTATCTGGAATGGTAAAAATGATTATAACCAGGTTGCAGGAATTGGTATTTATTTTATAACCCTGCAATATGATAACATAAGAGAAGTATATAAGGTACTGGTGATTAAGAAATAATTTAGTAATATTTCAGATTTTCTAAAATATTACTAAATTATTTTCATAAATCAAGTTTTTTTTAAATTATGCTTTCTGTAGGAATATTTTTAAAGCACAAAAAGTTTGATACAGGTCAAATTTGGATGAAAGTTCATAAGGAGAGTGCATCCCAAGAATTGGGGGACCTGCGTCAAGAACTTCCATTCCATAATTTGCCAGGAATTTAGATATTGTTCCACCACCACCCTCATCAATTTTTCCTAAAGAGCCAAATTGAAAAATAATATTATTATCTTTAAATAATTTCCTGATTTTACCTACATATTCAGCATTAGCATCACTGGCTCCGTATTTTCCACCATGTCCTGTATATTTAGTTAGAACTATGCCATTACCCATTTTTGCAGTATTACGTTTATCAAAGACATCTTTATAATTTGGATCATATCCAACATCCACGTCTGAAGACAGCCCATAACTATTATATAAACATTTTTTTAACATTTTTTCATTATATGAACCATTTAATTTTTCAATGATTTCACTTAAGAATAATTCAAGAAATTTGGATTGAACACTGCTGTTGCCTTCACTGCCTATCTCTTCTTTATCAATCAACAGGATGACAGATGTCCGTTTTGGTTGGGATGTAGCCATAATAGCTTTAAATGCACAATAAGAGCTGATTCTGTCATCCTGACCATAGCCTGCAATAAAACTTCTGTCAAGTCCTGCTTCTTTAGGTCGCATGGCAGGTACTATTTCCAGTTCAGCAGAATTAAAATCATCCTCTTTGATGCCATATTTTTTATTAAGTATATTTAAAATATTTATTTTAACACCTTCTTTTTCTTTATCATTAATAGGGATATTTCCAATAATAAGGTTTAAGTTTTCTGCTGGAAAAGCTTCAGACACTTTTTTAGAGCTGACTTTTTTAGATAAATGAGGCAGGAGATCAGGGATAATAAAAATCGGGTCATTATCATCATTACCTATTTTAATATCAATATTTTTTCCGTCAATTGTTATTACCTTACCATGAATTGCCAGGGGAATATTAAGCCAGTGGAATTTTTTAATGCCCCCATAATAATGTGTTTTTAAAAAAGCAAGGTTGGAGTCTTCATAAAGAGGACTTTGTTTTAAATCAAGTCTTGGAGAATCAATATGACTGCATATAATATTAATGCCTTTTTCAAGAGGCTTTTTCCCAATAATTGCCAGAATAATGTTTTTGCCTTTATTTGTAAAGACAATTTTTTTCCCTTGCAGATTAGAATCTAACTTTAAAAAATCTTTTAAATCGATATAATCATTTTCCAGAGCAAAGCCTGCAATAAAATCCACTGCTTCTCTTTCTGTTTTGATTTGATCAAGAAAGTTTATATAAGCTTTACTGATCTCTTCAATTAATTTATTATCTTCTTTTTTAACATTCAGCCAACCTGATTTTTCTTTTGATAATAGATGATCATATTTATCTTTTTTATCTTTTTTTTGTGTCATAAAATCCTCCTGTTTTTTTAAAAAGAACCTAATTCTTCATATCTTATTCTTAAATATTCTGACAAGCTTAATGAAGAATCCATTTTACCACTTGATTCATACGGTGGTAATGAATTTGTAAATTGAGGAAACCCGCCAATATTATTTTGCTTTAATTTTTTTTCAAAATTAATTAAAAAATATTTAACTTCTTTTTTTGCTGTTTTTGAATATTTATTCATTTTTAAATGGGCTGTTAAATAATGAAATAATAAATAAGGATGAACCACTCCCCTGTAAGCAGATCCTGGCTGCTCCGGATTATAATTAGGGACAAATTTTTTAGAATCTGCTGCAAGTGTACGCAGTCCATAAGGAGTAAGAAGTTTTTCCTTTATTGAGTTTATAATATTGATTTTTGTTTTGTAATGGGTTAAATCATCAAAAGGAAGACTTATAATGAATATCTGGTATGGTGTTAATTCATCTTCTTTATTATTTTGTGGAGGTATATCAATTCTGCTGTTGAAAATTCTTTTTTCTTTATTGAAAAATTTATAATAAAAATTTTTTTTAATAATAAAAGAAAGTTCTTCTGTATGGGTATGACATTCAATATCTGCAAATTTAGCACTAAGTAATTCCATGATTTTAACAGCATTATACCAGAGAATATTTAAAGCTAAATTTTTACCTGGTTTATATTCAATTAATTTGTTTTCAGGTGAATTGTTTAAGAGTTCTGATTGGACTGCTAAAAGACCATCATAATCTGTTTTAATATTTTCAATGTGATTATTATGAAAATTGTGAAAAATAGGTTTAATTTTTTCCCAGAGAAAATCTTTAACAAATTTCCAGTCCCCGGTAAATTCAATAAATTTAAACAGGAATAAAAGATACCAAAAGGAATTATCTATGCTGGTATATATAAAGGATTTTTTATCATTATTAAAATTATCAGGTATTAATCCTTGATTGCAGTGATTAGCTAAAAATTTTAATATATCTTTAATAATTTCATATTTTCGCAAAGCAAATAAAATATTTAAAGAATTTATCATTTTTTGATAGCTTATAAAAGGTGATACTAAAGAATTTTTTAAAAAAAATGTTTCTTTTTCTTTTTTAATGTAGAATTCAGAAGTAATAATAATATTTTTATATAGTTCATTTTTAATTTTTAATGATTTTATCAGAGACATTCTTCTGTCTTTTTCTTTATTAAACAGATTTTGAATGTCTTCTTTTATCCTGTCATGAGAAAATCCAATGTAATATTCATCATTATCATTTGTAAAATCAAATTGAAATTCACCAAATGAGGTATATGATTCTTCTCCTTTAATTATTTTATTAGTGACTACTTCTTTTTTTTCATTAAAAACACTGTTCTTAAAGTAAAAAAATATATTAATATTATCTGAATAAACAAATTTAGCATAATCTGACTTTTTAACCAGTGAATATTTTATATTTGCTGTTTTTATTGCTGAATTGTATTCTTTTATTGAAACAAGAGGAGATACTTTAAGGCTTAAGGGTTTTTCAACATGGAGTATTTTATATTTAATAATAAGGATATTTTTGTCATAAATCATAAGAATAGATTTTTGCAGCTTAGTGCCATGAAAATTGTAAATAAAATGAGGATGAATATCAATATAAAATTTTTCAAAAAAAAAATTATTATTATTTTTTTTATCTTTTAATTTAAAGAGGTTAGTATAATAATGATTTGATTCTAATGTTACCTCTTCTATAACAGCAGATACCAATGTCAGAAAGCTGTTTTGATATGGTATAGATAATAATGAATGTTCATTCTTATTATTGTGACATATAAGATTATTATTGGCATAACATCCATATAAATTTGATTCAGTCCATTCTTTTTTAAGAACATTGTTTAAATCTTTACATTCTTCTCCGCGTATAACTAACATATTTTTCTTAGATTAATATAATCTGTTTAATTTAAATTGCCATAATTTTAATTTAATTTTTTTTGACATTTAATTTAAGATTACTTATATTTAAAAAAAGAAAAGGTGTCAGGTCATAACATCTAACATTTTTTGATATAATCATATAGATTACACAGAAATTTAAAATGTTAGATGTTATGACCTGACACCTCTTTATAAGGAGATTTCCTGAGGTGAAGAAATTAAGTAAAAAAGATTTATTATCTGTTGTGGATTTAAAAACAGAAGAAATCAGGCAGATATTTTCTTTAACTAAAAAATTAAAAAAGAAAAATAAAAAATTGCTTAAAGGAAAGACATTAGGTATGATATTTGAAAAATCATCCACAAGGACAAGAGTTTCTTTTGAAGCAGGGATGTTTCAATTAGGTGGTAATGCCTTATTTTTAAGTAAAAATGACATACAGCTTGGTAGAGGTGAAACAATTCAAGATACAGCAAAGGTTTTATCATGCTATCTTGATGGGATTTTAATCAGGGCTTATTCTCATGAGAATGTTGTAGAACTTGCGGGGTATAGTTCTATACCTGTTATAAATGGACTGACTGATTTGCTTCATCCTTGTCAGGCTTTAAGTGATTTTTTTACAATTGGAGAGTATAAAAAAAAATTTAAAGATATTAAACTCGGGTTTATTGGTGATGGAAATAATGTTGCTCACTCGCTTTTATTAATGGCAGCACTTTTAGGAACTAATATAACTATTGCTTCACCTGAAGGTTATTTTATAGATGGTAAAATTAAAGAGATGGCACAGGATTTAGCTAAAAAAAGTAAAGCAGAAATTATCATAACAACAGAGCCTGAGGAAGCTGCTAAGAATGCTGATATTCTTTATACGGATGTCTGGGTTTCTATGGGTCAGGAAAATAAAAGCAAGGAAAAATTAAAGTTGTTCAAGGACTATAAAATTGATTCACAGATTTTATCCATTTCCAGAGATGATGTAATTGTTATGCATTGTTTGCCTGCTCACAGGGGAGAAGAAATTACAGATGAAGTAATTAATGGAAAACATTCTGTGATTTTTAATGAAGCTGAAAACCGTCTTCATACTCAAAAAGCTATTTTATCCTTACTATTGGAAAGATAATGGGTTCCCCATGTATAGTTGGAATTAAATTAATTTTTCAGGAATATTTTAGATTTTCTAAAATTGTAGTGTAGGAGTTAAGACTTTAGTCTTTTATAAGTCTTTTATAAAATTCTAAAGAATTAATTCCTTCATCCTGAGCAATAAATTGCACCATAATTTGTATATATTATTTTTTTTAAAAAATTTGAATTATTACATTTTTCAGGAATAAAAATGGAAAAAATATCATTTGATGATTTATCAGAGATTGAAAAAGAGTTGATTAATAAGGCTAAAGCTGCCCGAGAAAATGCTTATGCCCCGTATTCAAAATTTAAAGTAGGAGCAGCTCTTTTCACTGATAATGGAGATATTTATTCTGGCTGTAATGTAGAATCAGTGGATTTCACCTTAACAACTCATGCAGAAATGAACGCTATAGATACTATGATTGCAAATGGAGGAGGAAAGATTAAGGAAATTGTTGTAGTTATGCAGGCTGATACCGGGTATGGAATGCCCTGTGGATTATGCCGCCAGAAAATTCTTGAATTTGCTTCAGATGATACAAAGATTTTCGGGATAAATCTTAAATTTACTGGTGAGATTAAAGATGTTTTTAAAACCAGTATAAAAGAAATAATGCCTTTTTCTTTTGGCCCTGAGTATTTAAAATAATGGTATATAAAGTTAAATATTAGGACTTGCTTTTCCGATAAATAAAGTGAGGTTTAGAGATTAAAAAAATATTGAAATTAAAATTAAAGGTATTACCATAAAATGTATCAATAGTATGATGTTAATGAAAGGAGGTATTGATATTATGTTTAATAAATTTTTTATAATTTGGATTCTTATAATATTTTTACCAATATCAATTTTTACTCAGGAAGAAAAAAAAGGTAAAAGTGGTTATGTGAAAAGTTTAGACATGGAATGGCCTTTTGATAAACCATCAGGATTTAACAATTATGCCCAGGAGTTGGTTTTTAATAAGGACAGAGGACTTTATCATTTAGAGATAGCTAAAAATTATTATGATATTGGACATGGTTTAATGGAAAGATATCAAATTAAAGAAGATGAGTATGATTTATATATAAAAAACCCATACAAGGTAGAAGTATTTTCACCTTATGGATTGGGAATGAGGCAGCATTTCACACTTGCTGAATACTGGTTTACGAAATCCCTTAATATTGTTGCACGATATATTAAATGGGATGAGCAGGTTACATCAAAACAGGAATATAAAACTTTGTTAAGAAATACTTTTAATAATTTACTTTATACTTCAGTATATAATGGCTGTTATCATCGTGCTTATGCTTATCTTGATGAGTATAAAACCTTTTCTCCTGACCCTGATTTTATTGAAGAATGGGAATCCAGGATATTAGGAAATATTGTTAAACTTCATAAAAAATATGATTTTGCTTTTACAGGAGTTAAATCTTATAATTACTTAAAGGTTAAGCATCGTGAGTTATTGATAAAAATAATTAAAAAGCGGTATGCCAACCAGCCTAAGTTAAAAGAAGAATTAATAAATAGAGTTTATCCGGAATCTATTATTGAATCAGAAGAAACTGCCAGGGAGACCTCAGAAAGCAAAACTGAATGAGAAATATTTTAGTAGTTGTCACCTTGTTTCTACAATTATCTTTGTTGTTTGCTCGTGTAAAAAATAGTAATAATAATCCTGTTAAATATATTCCTGGTAATGTCTCTTTTGTATTATATTTAAATTCTTTTGATAAGTCTTTTGATGAATATAAAGAATCTTATTTCTGGGGAAAGTATAAACGAACAATAAAAGGCAAGGATTTAGAAAAAACTTTAAACTCTATTGATGCTTCTTTTCTAATTATTGGACTAACCCTGGATGATTTATTAGAAATATTTTCACAACAGGCTCTACTTGGAGTCTGGCTTCAAAATAATTCACTGGTCAAAGATTATATTTATTTAATTGAAAAGAAAGATAATAAAAAAATAATAAAAAATATTTTAGAGAGACTGGAATATTTTGCTGTTGCTAATAAAATAGATTTAAAAAAATATAAATATTTATCTTTTAAAGTTTTTAATTTCGCAAATAAAGTTTTAATGGCAAGTAATAAGGATTTTTTATTGATATCTAATAATGTTGTTATTTTAAATGATATCTGCAGGCGTATTGATAATATTGATAATATTGATAATAACATTATTGATCAGCATAAACTTGTGGATTTTAATAAATATTTTAATAATAAAAACATGATTTTTTATTTAAAAAAGACAAACACTTTAAAAAGAAAAAAAGAAGAAAAATATTATTCTTTCAGGTTTAACAGGACCCCGGAGTTAGAGATATTATACAATGATGATAATAAGCAAGTAAATGATTATAATTTTAATTATGATTATTTTAAAATGCTCCCTTCTGATGTTAATTTTATCTTAATAGGTAATGAGGATATCAGGCAGGCAGTTTATCCATTTTTTTCTTTAATAGGAACTAATGTTTATAATCTGGATAAAAAACATTTTGATTGTTATTTCTCCAGTATTAATTTTAATGAAAAAAATGGGGTAACTGCTATTAAATTAAGTGCTAAGAATATTAACCTTTTAAAAATATTAAAAATTAATACAGAGCTCGCCAATAAATATTTAGTAAATAAATTTTATATGTCTTCTTATCAAAAAATTAAAATTTATAAAAAAAGTCAGGAATATTATGCTTTTATAAAAGATAAGATACTCTTTTCTACTAAATTAAATTTTTTAAAAAAAGCTATATATGCTTATAAAAAAAATAAAAGTTTTTATTATACCAAAGCATTTAAAAAGCTTAAAGCTAATAGAAAACGAAAGCCATTATGCTGGATGAATTTACGGAAATATTTGACAGCTAAATCTTTGAAATATAAAAAAGAAAAATGGTTGTATTATAATGCTTATATAAAGACCTTTGACCAGTTAATTGTTTATTCAGATAAAAAAGACAAATATTTATATATGAAACTGGTTTTTTATCCTTCAAAATAAATTGTACTCTATTAATATTCCCATAAGTCTTCTAATTCATTATATAATTTGGACTTTTTTCCTTTAATGTAATCTAGTTTATATTTTTTATAGATAGTTGAACTATATTGTTTGATCTGTTTGAAAGTTTGCATGGCTTTTTTTTTCTGATTATTTAAAACATAATTAATGCTTAGTACAAGCAGGTATTTTGCCCCGGTTTCATCTAAACGGAGCAGTTTTTTAAAAATTTTTGGCAATGAAAATTTTTTATTGTAATATTTAATACTTCTTTTAAGATATAAGACTGCTTCATCATATTCATTAATAAGTGAATATGCAAGCCCGATATTAAAATTTAATTTATAATCTTTTTTTCTTAATCTATGTATATTTAATAAAGTATTAACAGCATCCTCAGGCTTTTTATATTTTAGAAAGAGTAAACCTTTTTTATATATATAATCATAATAAGAGATGTTTTTATTATTTGTTAATAAATTATCCAGTTCATAAAAGATTTGATAATAATTTTTATTCCCGATATTTAAATAAGCCATAGCTAAATAATTATATATATCTTGATCTTTATAATTTATTTTATTTATTTTAAGATATTTATTTAAATATTTTATGGTCATCCTGTATTCTGATAACAAAAAGTAACTTAATCCTATGAATTTATAAGAATCTATATAATTTTGTTCAATCATTTTTTCAGGGATCTGTTTAAGATAAGCAATAGATTTTTCATAGTTAAGTAGAGTGTAATAAATCAAGCCCAGTTTATAATAAAATCGAATTTTATAGTCAGGTGCCTCTTCAATTCCTGCCAGTAAGTTATTTATTGCATGGGTATAATTTTTAATGTTAATGTAAGCCTCTGAAAGTTCCAAATAAATACGGTAATCGCCTGGATTGTTATTTTTATATTCATTTAATATTTTTAAAGCTTTACCATGATTATTATTAATAATATAAATAATTGCAACCTGTTTAGCTTCTTTAAAATTATATGTTCTGGAATAAAGATTAAATGGAAGAAATAATAATATTAAAATAGATAGTATGTAATTCATAGATATTTAAATTATAGTGAAATTTTATTATAAATCAAGAGATTTTTTAAAAAAAATTTGACATTTAAAATGAATTTCTTATTAATTTATTCAGTAAAATTAAAGAAGGGCCCGTAGCTCAGCCGGTTAGAGCGTCTGACTCATAATCAGTAGGTCCAAGGTTCAAGTCCTTGCGGGCCCATAATAAAATGTGTTCATTTTAGAGGTTCATAATTTTGAGTTATTGTGATTTTAATGGATTTGAAAAATACCCATTAAATATAAAAAAATGGGATAATATTGATTCTCAAGTATCAGAAGACTATATTAAAGCAAGGATAGCTTTAATAACTTCAGATTTAAACTTATATATTTTTAAATATTTAAAAAATTATCATTTTAAAAATTATCATTTTAATTTAATAAAATTTTATTATATATTAATATTTTTAATTATTCAAGATAGTATAGCTTATAAAAATTATAAAAGTAAGATTATTAAGGAGGTGGAATGAAGGAGAAATTATTAAAATTAATTGATCTGCAAAATATTGATACAAAAATTGTTGGAATTAAGAAAAATTTAGAAAAAGCTCCTATGGAGTTGGAAAAATTACTGGAAGAATCCAGTCCGCATACGGAAAAATATAATAAGGATGCTAACTTATTAAAAGAGAAAGAATCTAAGAATTTGAAATATAAGATGGAATTGGAAGAGAAAACAGATAATTTAAAGTCCCTTCAGATGCGACTATCTAATGTTAAAAATGCAAAAGAATTAAGTGCAGTAGATACTGAGATTAATGCTGTGAAAAAAAATATTGGTGAAATTGAAGAAAAGTCAATTAAGCTGCTGGATGAAATTGACGATTTAAAGAAAGAAATATCTGAAGAAGAACAAATTATAAAAGAAGAGAAAAAGAATATTGGTGAATTAGAAATAAAGATTGGAAAAGAAAAACAAGCAACTTCAGGAGAGATAGATAGCCTGGAAAAAGAAAGAAAAAAGATTGCTGATCAGATACCCGAAGAGTTGCTGGAGAAATATGAGTTTATTTTTGAAAAAAGAGAGTCAAAAGCAATTGTTGCAGTAAAGGATTCTGTGTGTACAGGCTGTTATATGTCTGTTCCTCCCCAAATGGTTAATGATATTAAAAAAGGTTTAAAGATTTTTTATTGTCAATATTGTTCCAGAATGTTGTTTTATCCAGAATGGGAAAATTAAAAAAAGAAATTTTTCAAGTAATTGATCTTTTTGTTGCTGAAAATAAAAATATAGATACAAAACAATTTATTGGAAATCTACAAAAATTAATTAATCAACTTACCTTGTTTATAAACAAGAATTATGATATTAATATTACAGAAGATACTGTAGTTATTAACACTGATGGATCTTCCAAAGGAAATCCAGGTGAGGCTAAAATAGGAATAGTGATAAAAAACAGTTCAGGGAATGTTTTACTTAAAGAACAAAAAGAGATTGGAGTCTATACAAATAATCAGTCAGAATATTATGCTGCTATTGAATCATTAAGAATTTCATTAGGTAAAAAATTTAAAAAGGTTGTGCTTTTTTCTGATAGTGAGGTTATGATTAAACAGATAAATAATGAATATAAAGTAAATAATCCCCAATTAAAAAAATTATATAATGAAATTAAAACTCTTGAAAAACAATTTGAATTTATTAAATTTATTCATATAAAACGGGAGAAAAATAAAGAAGCAGATCGACTGTCCCGCTAATAAACCAATTACTAATAAACTAATATGGGGGAGCAGTTCAAGTAATCGGGCTTGTGATTTATCACAAGTCAGGAAAGTCCGAACTCCTACAGGCGAAACTGCCGGGTAATTCCCGGAGAGGGTGACCTCTGGAAAGTGCCGCAGAAACTACACAGCCAACGGTTCTGTTCAGAAAGAATGCGGGCAAAGGTGAAATCGTGAGGTAAGAGCTCACGCATCAGTATAGTAATATATTGATGGGGTAAACCCCGGTTGGAGCAAGGTCATGCAGGGATTGGGTTGCCTGTACCATTTAAATCCCGGGTAGACTGCATGGAGAAAGGGTAGTAATATCCTTTTCAAGAGAAATGATTACTTAAACAGAATTCGGCTTATGAACAGCTCCTCTTTTTTTGCCACAGAGATTTAAAATGCTGTAACTATCAGTAGGCGAGACTTAAGTCTCGCCTACTAGTACCCGAATGGGTAGGAGGGTTTTAAACCCTCCCCTACTTGAACTTTGATTTATATATGGTTTGGTTTTTTAAACAGCCCCAATGATAAATTGTTTATTTTAAAAATTATGAAAATAGAAAATTTTTTTTCTGATGATGGACTTCTATCACAGTACATGGATAATTTTGAATATCGCAGTTCTCAACTTCAAATGTCTCAATTAATAGAGCAGGCTATTTGTGAAAAAAATAATATTTTAATTGAAGCAGGAACTGGAACAGGGAAAAGTTTTGCTTATCTTTTACCTTTAATTATTTATTCTATGAGAAATAAGGAAAGAATTGTTATTTCCACCAATACCAAGTCACTTCAACAGCAGATGATAGAAAAAGACCTTCCTTTTTTAAAAAAAATTTTCAATACAACAGGCAGTGATTTTACATTTAAAATTTTTTATGGTTCCTATTATTTTTTATGTATTTATAAAGTTGAAAAATTTTTATTACATAAAGGGAATATTTTTTTAAAAGAAAAACAAAGGGAATATTTGTTTCATTATATAAAAAAGAAAGGTAATTCAGGAATACGGTATGAAATGGAGCTTAATTTTAATATTACTATCTGGCAAAATATTAACAGGGATTCTGATTTATGTTTGAGAAAGCAATGTCCTTTTTATAAAGATTGTTTTTATTATTGCAATCTAAAGGAACTCAATAATATTGATATTATTGTAGTTAATCATCATGTTTTTTTTGCCAATATAGCAAGTGGATATCAAATTTTACCTTCATTTAAAATTTTTGTATGGGATGAGGCTCATAATATTGAAGATGTTGCCAGTAAATTTTTAGCTAAAGTTGTTTCTGAGAAAGAAATGGGATTTTTATTTCCTCGATTATTATCTTTGCCTTCGCGAATTGAATCCTTTATGAAAATGGGAAAAGATAAGTTGTTTTATCAAAAAATAACACAAATGCAGAAATTATTTACAGCATTTTTTGATTTTTTTAAAACCCATTTTAAAAATAATACAAGGATAAAGCACGAGAAATTATCTGATGATATTCTTCTTTCATATAAAGATTTTATTGTTTTTATTCATTCAGTTTTTAAGACATTTGAGAATGTAACAGAAGAGATAGATAAGGAATTGGACTTATTATATAAGAAATTAGTTCAAATAAAAGAAAGTCTGAAATTTTTTTTAAAACATGATGATGAGAAATTTGTTTACTGGGTTGAGTTTACAGGAAGAAAAAAAAATTGTGAATTAAAATTTACACCTATTAATATTTCTTCTTATTTAAAGAATGTGGTTTTTAAGATTTATGATACAGTTATTTTAACTTCTGCAACATTAAGTACTAATAATAATTTTAATTTTATAAAATCAAGATTAGGAATAGATAATTGTATAGAGCAAATTTTCCAATCGCCTTTTAACTTCAAAAGACAGGTTATGCTTTTTATCAATCCTCAAAATAGTTTACCAGAAAATTATGATATGTATATTCAGGATTTAAAAAAAGATATTTTAAAATTACTTAGTTATAATAGGGGAAAAGCATTTATTTTATTTACAAGTTATAAAACTTTAAATAGTATTAGAACAGAAATAGAGCATGGCATAGATTATAAGTTATTAGTTCAGAATGCACTTGCATCTCATAAATTAGTAAAAGAATTTAAAAAGGATGTTAATTCTGTTTTAATGGGAACAATGAGTTTCTGGGAGGGAGTTGATGTGCCTGGAGAAGCATTGAGTCTGGTTATAATTACCCGTCTTCCATTTGATGTGCCTGATGACCCTCTTGTTTCAGCTAGAATTGAATATATTAAAAAAAATAAAGGAAATCCATTTATTGAGTATCAACTGCCCAATGCAATTATATTGCTGAAACAGGGTTTCGGCAGGTTAATTAGAAATTCTAATGATAAGGGAATAGTAGCTATATTAGATTCAAGAATTGTAAAGAAATCTTATGGCAGGCAGTTTTTAAATTCATTACCGGAATGTGAAGTAGTAACTGAGTTATAAAAAAGGGGACGGTTCTATTTTT
>CBDVEP010000011.1:0-36629 GCA_965373035.1 uncultured bacterium | reverse complement strand
GCATTAATACCTTGAAAAACCACATTTAAATAAAAAATAAGAAGTTTTTCAAGATTCCCTTAGCTAACAATTATTATCCAAAATTTTGTCTATCAGAATTAAATTGCTTAATATTTCCCATAATATCATAAAAAAATGGAAAATCAAGTTAAAAATTATTAAAAAATTCTTGACTGTTATTTATTTATGAATATAATTAAATAGTTGAAAGGGAGTTTTGACCTTCAGCCAAAGGTGGAATATCCGAAATACTTAGGATATTATTCCATTTTGTGGGTATATCCGAATAGGTTCGTTTATAAACAGGGTATCTGAAATCTATCAAGAGAGGTGATGAAAAGTGATAACAAAAAAGGAGAGGGATATAATTTTAAGAAGAAGAATGGGGACGGAAGAAGAATGGGGACGGTTCTGATTCTTTTTATTAAAGATGATTTATTTTTTATAAGCCTTTTTGCAACGGTCTCTCAGTGACGAATTACTGTTACATATAATTAAATCTTGACTTTTTATTTATATTTTATATAATTTAGTCAGTTGATTGACAAAATTCATAATAATTTGGTCAATATATGTATATTATTCAATATAATTTAAAAAATATTTTGAAATACTTAGAGCCGCAAAAAGCAATTATAATTTACGGCCCTAGAAGATGTGGCAAAACAACTCTTTTAAATCATTTTATAGAACAGATAAAAGAAAAATATTTATTTGTCAATGGTGAAGATATTTATATTCAAGAATATTTAAGCTCACAGTCCATTGAAAAATTAAAAAATTTTATAGGTGATCATACACTATTAATTATAGATGAAGCACAGAAAATTAAGAACATTGGATTAAATATTAAGCTTATTCTTGATAATATAAAAGACATAAAAGTAATTGCTAGTGGTTCATCTTCATTTGATTTATCACAACAGATTGGAGAACCATTAACTGGCCGTAAATATACGATAAGACAATTCCCTTTATCTCAATTAGAATTGAATACGATACAAAATCAGGCAGTAACTAAAGCATTACTTGAAACTCGTTTACTATTTGGCTCTTACCCGGAAATAGTATTAAACGAGGATAATAATAAAAATATTATATATTTAAAAGAATTAGTAAATTCTTACTTATATAAAGATATACTTGAATTGAATGGCTTAAGACATTCTGATAAGATTAGCCGTCTATTGCAATTGTTAGCATTTCAGATTGGAAAACAAGTATCATACAGTGAGATTGGCCAACAACTAGGAATGAGCAAAAATACAGTTGAACGATATTGTGATTTACTGGAAAAAACATTTGTGATTTTTAAATTAAGTGGATTTAGTCGTAACTTACGCAAAGAAATATCCAAAAACCCAAGATATTATTTTTATGATAATGGTATTAGGAATTCATTAATTAATAATTTTAATCCATTATCTATGCGCGATGATATCGGCATGTTATGGGAAAATTATATTGTCATTGAAATGTTAAAAAAAATGGAGTACATAAATATTTCAGCTAATTATTATTTTTGGAGAACGTATGATCAAAAAGAGATTGATTTTATTATAGAAAAAGAAGGCCGTCTTTTTGGTTATGAAATAAAATGGAAAGTATTAAAGAAAAAAATTCCTAAAGAATGGTTAACTATTTATCAAAATAGTAGTTATGAAGTTATTACACAAGATAATTATTTAAATTATATTATTTAAAAATACTTAGTCGCTGGTTCGAGTTTCATAACTCGAACCTTTATCTTTATGGTTCGGGTTATGAAACCCGAACCAGCGGAATTACGAGGTCTACCGACCTCTACACTACCTATAAAACAATTATGCAACAACTCTATTAATAATATCATAGTGAATAACAGTTTATAACACATGCTTACAGATGGGGTAGTAGCCTAATTGTTTAAAATAAGTTGAAAGGTTTTGTATTTCAATAATAGCATTTTTAATATTACTGGATCCAGGATGTCCAATAAACTCAATAAAGAAAATATATTCCCATGCTTTTTTTCTGGTTGGCCGGGACTCAATTTTTGTCATATTAATTTTATATTTATTAAATGGCTTAAGAATAGAAAAAAGGGCTCCTGCTTTATCTTTAACTCCTATTACAAGAGATGATTTATATTCAGATTTTTTTATAATTTTATTCGGGGTTTTGGAAAGTACTATAAACCTGGTAAAGTTATTAAGGTTGTCATTTATTTTTTCTGATAAAACATTTAAATGGTATTTTTCAGCTGCCTTAATACTTGAAATAGCTGCACTGTTTTTTTTAGTGGAACATAATAAGGCCGCCTCTGCTGTAGAAGAAGTTTTTATAATCCTGACATTTTTCAGATTGTTTTCAATGAATATCCTGCATTGTCCCAGAGGCTGAGGATGTGAATAGAGAGTTTTTATTTTATTTATTGAATTTTCTTTGGAAATAATGTTATTGGTGATTTCTAAATAGAATTCCTGTATAATATAATGATTATATTCTATCAGCAAATCCAGGGTATATCCCACGACCCCTTCATTTGAGTTTTCTATTGGGACTACACCATAATCTATCTGAGTAGTTTCCAGCTCAGTAAAAACTGCTTTGAAAGAATTAAGAGCTATATAATCAGACTGCAGCCCAAATATATTCTCTGCTGCAATATGAGAGAATGTACTTTCAGGGCCTAAAAATCCTATTTTTAAATTTTTTTGAAGCTTTCTGGATGCTGAAAAAATTTCACTATAGATTTTTAAAAGGCTTTTTTCCGGAAAAATATTCTTATTGTTCTTAATCAGTTTATTAATAATAAATGCTTCACGCTTGGGTGAATAGATATGAATATTGTTTGTGTTCTTTAGTTTTTTAATATTTTTTACAATACCAAGGCGTTTATGAAGTAAGTTTATTATTTTTTGATCAAGGATGTCAATTTTTTTTCTTAAGTTATCTATATTTGAATAATGTTTTTTTTGCATTTTATAAAAGGGCTTTTTCAAATTCTCTTATTGATGATCTGATTTTATTTATTATATTTTTTTGTAATTTATCGTTAATTTTAAATTCATTAAATGTGGACTGACTTTTTTTATAAAAAGCACTATCCACTCCTATTCCTAATTTTGACTTATAAGCAATTATATCAGCTATATGTATAATTTTTACAAATAATTCATTATCAGGAAATGAATCATTTGGAATATGGTGAAATTTACAGGTATCAACAAATAAATTTGGTAATTTCCAGTATACTGCCAGTTCTGCACCAACATCACAATGGTTAAATCCTAATATTTCTCTTTCTGCCTGGTCAAAGGATATTTCTCTCATTTTTATAAAGGTTTTAATATTTTTATTATATTTTTTCAGGGCTTTATTTAATAAAATTTTACCAATATCATGCAAAAGTCCTGCTATAAAAAATTTTTCTGTATTCTGATAATTTAGTGTTTTTGCAATTATTCTGGCAGCCATGGCTGTTGCCAGAGAATGTTTCCATAGTTCTCCTTTAGACAAGGTATATCCTTCAAAAGCTGGATTTAAAAATTTAAAAGAAGATGCTGCAATAACAAGACTTTTTAAAGTGTCCAGTCCAAGAATAATAACTGCTTCAGATAGTGTTTCAATTTTTCTTGAAAATCCATAATAAGCTGAATTAGACATTTTTAAAACTTTTACTGATAGCACAGGATCTTTACTTATAATGTTTTGGAATACTTTAAGATTGGAATCAGGATTGTCAATTTGCTCCAAAACCTTATTAACAATATCAGGAAGAGTTGGTAAATTATCAGCTTCAGATAATATGTTTTTCCATAATAATCTAGATTTTTCTTCTGTTAGAGGCTCATTCAAAGCTTAACTCCTTAATTTCTTTAAGTGTCGGCAATTCCTTTAAACTTTTTAATCCAAAGAGCTGAAGAAAATTTTTAGTTGTACCATACTCCATGGGACTGCCAGGCACTTTTCTTCTTCCAATAATACGGATAAGCTTTTTTTCTATTAAATCTTTAATTGCATTATCACAGGATACACCTCTGATATCTTCTATTTCAGATTTTAATATAGGTTGTTTATAAGATATAATAGCCAGTGTTTCTAATGAAGTTTTTGAAAATTTTTGCTGCTTTCTGGTTTTATAATATTTTTTCAGAATATCAGAATATTTTTTATTGGTAGATAACATAAAAGCATTAGTATATTCATTAATTTGTAATCCAAAGGAGCGTTTTTCATAATTTTGTTTTAATTCATTGATTAATTCTCTTACTTTTTTAATTTCTAAATTTAAAAGTTCAGATAATTTTTTTATTGTTACAAATTCTGTTTCAATAAATAGTATAGCTTCAATTAGTCCTTTATAATATGCTTTATCTTCAATATCTTCAATATTTTCAATATTCAGATTTTTATCCAATTTTATCATTCCTTTTTATTATTTTTATATCGCCAAATAATTTATGCTGTTTTGTTAATATGAATTTTTGTTTAACCAGTTCAAGAATAGCAAGAAATGTAATTATAAACTCCCATATATTATAGTTACTGTCAAATAAGCTAGTAAAGCCTATTTCAGGATTATAATCTAATTTTAAAAGTATTTCCTCAATTTTCATATTCACGGTGATACTTTCAGGCATAATATATTCTTTTTTATCCTCATCAGTTTCATTTAGCAATTTATTAAAAATATTTATTAAGTCAAATAAATTTACATCCACCCAGTTTTCTTTATCATCAAAATCCAAAACAATCTGATTTTTCGAGTGAAAGAATAAATTGGATTGTTTTTTTTCAAGAATTTCAAGTTCTGCTGATGCATTTTTAAATTTTTGATATTCAAGTAATTGATTGACCAATTCTGTTCTTGGATCCTCAAAATATTCTTCTTCAATGTCAGATTCAATGGGAAGTAAAGTCTTTGATTTGATGTATATTAGGTTAGCTGCCATAATAATAAATTCTGAGGCAAGATTAATATCAAGCTTTTTCATTAAGTTAATATATTGTAAATATTGTTCTGTGATTTCATGTATGGGAATATCATAAATATCTATTTCAGATTTTTTTATCAAATAAAACAGCAGGTCTAATGGCCCTTCAAACTTTTCCAGTTTAAAAATATGATCTTGACTTTCAATATCCATAACGGATTTATAACGGTGCTTGTACTCTTCTATTCTGTTACTATTCATAAATCATTCCTGATAATTGATATATTTCTTTTATATGCTTAAGCGCGATTTTATTAGCTTTTTCATTATTCTCTTTAATTGTTTTATTTATAAAGTCCATATTTTTTTTGTAATCTTCCTTTTTTTCTCTATAAGGAATTAATTCCTTATTAATAATTTCTGCAATTTCTTTTTTACATTCAACACACGGACGGGAACCATTTCTGCAGCCTTTTTCCGTGCTGCTTTTTAATGATTCTAAAGCAAAAATTTTGTAAAAAGGATAAACAGTACATTTTTCAGGCTCCCCAGAATCATTTTTATAAATTTTTTTAGGATCAGTAATAAATTTTTTTAATTTTTTTTCTAAAGTATCTGGTGAATCTGAAAGATAAATTGCATTATTATAACTTTTACTCATTTTACGGCCATCTATACCTGCTATTTTAGGCACTTTAGTCAAGAGCGGTTCAGGTAGAGGAAAATAGGGTTTGAATGTACTGTTGAATTTTCTTGCAATTTCCCGGGTGATTTCCAGATGTGGAAGCTGATCCATGCCAACCGGCACCTTATTTGCCTTATAAATTAAGATGTCTGCTGCCTGGAGAACAGGATATCCTAAAAAACCATAATTATTTAAATTTAAATTTTTCAGTTCCTCTTTTTTTTCTTTAAATGTTGGGTTTCTTTCCAACCACCCAAGAGGTGTAATCATGGACAAAATTAGATGAAGCTGAGTATGAGAAGGAATAGCTGATTGAATAAAAAGAATGCATTTTTGAGTGTCTATACCACATGCCAGTAAATCCATATATATATCAATAACATTGTCATTAATTTTTTTAATATTGCCTGCATCCGTTGTAAGAGAATGCAGGTCTGCAATCATATAATAGCAATGATATTTTTCCTGAATATTAACCCAGTTTTTTACAGCTCCAATATAATTTCCCAGATGCAATTTACCAGTAGGTTGAATCCCACTTAAAACAACTTCCATACATCTCCTTAAATAAAAACATTTATCAAATTAAATACAACAACATCAATGAATTTTGTCAGATTAAATATTAGTATAAGTAACAGAATAATAATACAGATTATTTCAAATCTATGGTATTGTGGGTAAAAAACAGAAATAATTTTACCGCCTGCAAGAGGGAGAAAGGGTAAAAAATTTAAGAAAAAATAATTAAAATTAATTTGTGTTATAGCCATGAATAAATTGTAAATATATCCATCTGGCTGCGGTTTGTATAATACGATTAATAAAAGAAAAAGAAACCCGGCTAATAAATTAACTGCCATTCCGGTTAAAATAACAGATATACTGTTTATTATTGGATTTTTAAAATTTCTTGAATCAAAAGTAATACTTTTTGACCAGCCGAATTTGAAAAGTACAAAACAAATCAGCCCCAGCTTGTCAATAAAATAAAAAGGGTTAAATTTATTAAGCCCCGTATCAGCAGGAGTGGAATCCCCTAATTTTATTGCCATTAAACTTTGCGAAAATTCATATATGGTTATAGTAAAAAATATAGCTGGCAATATAATAAGCAATTCCCGAAGAGCATCTATAAAAGTATTTATTGTCATGAATTCTATCCAAAAGTAGTAATTCTATTTTTTCCTTTATCTTTTGATATATATAAAGCTTCATCAGCTTTTTTTAATAGTTCATCTTTTTTCATAGCTTTTCCTTGTTTTATGGTGCTGATTCCCATACTGCATGTTACATTAACTGAATCCTCATCAAGCTGGAACTGATGATTTCTGATTGTTTCTAATATTCTTTCTGATAAATGAAGGGCCCCTCTTAAATCGGTCTCTGGTAATATAAGCAGAAATTCATCCCCACCATAACGTATAGGGATATCAACACTTTTTCTTACACTTTTTTTAATAATATGGGATATGGTTTTTAAGACAATATTTCCTGCTGGATGACCATAGGTGTCATTGATTTGTTTGAAGTCATCAACATCCATCATAATAACACAGAGGTCATGCGGATGCCTTTTTACACGCATGATTTCCTTATCCAGAATAGTCTGAAAATAATGAAAATTAAAAAGTTGTGTTAGATTATCTATAATAGCCCAGTTATATAATTGGCTGTGCTCAATTTTAGATACAGCCAGCTTTGTTATAATAGAAATTATATAATAATCAAATTCATCAAGGTTTTTATTTTTTTTTTCATTAGCAACTTCAATAACCCCAAAGATATTGTCACGGATGATAATAGGAATGCTGATAATAGAATTGATCTTCATCCCGATTTTTTTATCTATAATCCCTTTATAGATTTTTTTATCCAGTTTCTCTAAATGGATTGGTTCCTTTTCTTTAAGAGCATTTCCGCATACATCTTCTCCAATTGTTATTGTAGTATCTTTTAATTCTGAATAATAATCATAGGGATACAATTTCTTATTTTTATATACCATTATAAAGCTGGGGTAAAGCTGCCTGGTTTCTGATTGATAAAAATAAAGGGTAACCCGGTCAGCTCCAATTGATTCAGCAGTATATCCTAAAAACATGGATTGAAAAGCATTTCTATCTTTAAATTCCAGATAATTTAATAAATCAGCAAATTCTCTAACAGCAATTATACCTTTTTCCCTGGTACGAGTCTCTTCTTTCTGTTGATTTATTTTAAAAATGGCGAGTAATTGTAAAATATAATAATTAGATAGTTCTTCAATAAAATCTTGAGTTGCTATATTTTGCTTTTTAGGTGACAGAGTAAAAAATGTTATTTTAAATAAAGTATTATTATATACTAAATGGAATAAAATGTTTGTATAATTTTTTTCCTTTTTTATAAAATAATTGTTTTCCTGGACCTTGTGCTCCAGAAGTTTCTGGATGTATTTGTTTTGATAATAAGAATATGTATTGAAATCTGCATTTGCTTTATTATATATCTGAATGGAGAAATTTAAATCCATTTCTAAAGTATCATTCAGGTAAGTGAAAAAATATTGAGTTAAGGTTTTAATATCAGTTATAGTATGTAACTTATCAATAATTTTTTTATTTTTCATAACTTTTTATTTCTTTAATATATTTTTTATAGTCAGTTTGCCTGAATAAATCATTGCCTATGACCAGTATGTCTGCACCGCAGTTTATAAGTTTTTTATAATTGGACAGGCATACACCTCCATCTACTTCAATTAAGGTATTGGCTTTTTCCTTTATAATGAATGTTTTTAACTCCTCGATTTTTCTATAAGAAGTATCTATAAATTTTTGTCCATAAAATCCGGGATCTACAGTCATCAGCAGTACAACATCAATATAAGGCAAAATGTCTCTAAGAATTTGAATTGGAGTAGAGGGGTTAATGGATATACCTGATTTGCAATTATATTTTTTTATTTCATTGCTCATTCTGATATGAAAGTTTGTTGTTTCATAATGAAAGGTTAATATGTTACAACCTGAATCAATATATTCCTTAATGTAATTTTGTGGATTTGTAATCATAAGATGTGTATCTGATTTTAAATTTGTTATCTGATTAATGGATGAAATAAATTTAAAACCAAATGATAGATTAGGAACAAAATGACCATCCATGATGTCATAGTGAATATAATCTACACCTGCTTTTTCCATGTTTTTTACCTCTTCTTCTAAATGTAGGAAATTACTAGCAAGAATTGAGGCTGAAATTTTTACCATTTATTCAATATCCTTTTCAATGAATAGTTCATCATTAATATAAATTTTTTGAATTCCATGTCCATAAATTTTTACTGGTAATTGAATTTTATTTGTTGGACAGATAATATCATCAAATAATACTCTATCAGTCTCTTTTTCATCAGACATGAGTATTTTTAACCTGGCAGTTTCATATTGCTTTGGAAGTTTAAAATTAATAATATAAGAGTTAATTTCATGATTTACCTGAGATGAACTTCCTTTTATACCTTTAACTCCAAGACTGATAACTAATTTTATTTTACGTCCTTTTTTTACTTTTTTATGTTCTGAAATAGATTGATAAGCTACTTTTCCTCTTTCTATATTGTTGAATTTTTTTAAATCAATATCAACATTAAATCCTTTTGAATTAAGTATTTGATATGCTTCATAGAATTCTAAATTAATAACTTTAGGAACAGTTATCCTCCCCTTACTTTTATTAAATGAAAATATAATTATAATAGCAGTGATACCAGTTACAAAGAGATATAAAATAAAAAATAAGACCATTTTTTTAATGGAACTAAAAACAGATGGATAATCCACGGGCATAGTTTTAAGTTCATTAACTTTTTTAAATATTTTTTTGAGATTATAAAATTTAATCTTTAACATTTGTAAAATTTCTCCTTTACAAATAATTTTGTGCCATTTAAAAAGTCTTTAAATTGAAGTGCTTTTTTATTTTCATTTTGTAATTCTAATATTTTCAGGAAGGCATCTCCAGTTTTAATATTAATACCTGCAGTTTTATCAGCAGTAACAATTTCTCCAGGGGAAAAGGAGTCAGCGCTGATTGGCAAATCAGATATTTTAGATTTATGTATTTTTATAATTTTATTTTTATATATTATATGTGCAGTTGGTTTTCCATTTAAACCTCTAATAAGATTATAAATTTCAAGTGATTTTTTATTCCAATTAATATAAAAATCTTCTTTTGTAAATTTTCTTGCATAAAAATTTTTTATTTTATAATTATCTTTTTCTTTAAGTAAAAAGTCACTTTTTAAAAAGTTTTTTATACTTTTTCCAAGAACGCATGCAGCTAAATCAGAAAGTTTTTTATATAATATTTTATATTCATCTTTGAAATCAATATTTAGTTTTTCCTGATAGATAATAGCACCGGAATCAATTTTATTTGTTATAATATGGGCAGATACACCGGTGAATTTTTCACCATGAACAAGAACCCATCTCATTGGGCAGGGGCCTTTATACCCTGGCAGTAAGGATGGATGAACATTAATGCATGCTTTTTCAGGAAGTTGAATTAATTCATCAGGGAATAATTTTCCATATGATACATCAATAATCATATCTGGTTTAAGTTTTTTTATGTTTTGAATAAAAACAGTTTCATTTAATTCAAAAGGCTGAAAGCACTTAATTTTATATCGAGTTACCCATTCCTTAACAGCAGGATATCTTATTTTTAACCCCCTGCCGGCAGGTTTATCAGGTTTTGTTATAACGGCAATTAAGTTATAATTTTTATATATGTATTCTAATGAGGGTATTGAAAATTCAGGTGTTCCTGAAAAAATTATTTTCATATTTTATAACTGCACCCTTTTATTTTTAATAATATTACTTCCTTCCATTTTATCTATAAATAATATTCCATTTAAATGATCAATTTCATGCTGGATGACTCGAGCTGCAAGGTCATATAATTTTTTATGGTAATATTCTTCTTCCAGAGTATAGCCTTCTATCTCTACCCAGAAATGCCTTTTAACATTTCCACTTTTGCCTGGTACTGATAAACAGCCCTCTATATCATATTCCTCTCGCTGGGATTTTGATAGAATCACAGGATTAACTAAAATAATTTTAAGAGGCTTAATAATAGGGTCATCTAAACATTTAGTTAGATCAACTGTAATAATTTTTTTATCTATTCCTATCTGAATAGCTGCCAGACCTATTCCATTATGTTTATTTATTATAAAGTTCATTGATTGGGCTATTTCCTTTATTTCCGAATCAATATTTTTAACCTCTTTTGAAATAGATCTGATAAGCTTACTTTTATATGTAATTATTTTGATTTTTTCTTTTTTCATTTGAATTAATATAGTAATGCAATATAATTTTTCAAGTAAAAATTTATTTTGACTTTTATTTTAAATTTAATATAATTATTAATATTAATTCATTAGTAAAATAAACAGGAGCAGAGTATTTAAGAAAAAGGGGATTGAATAACTGGTGGGAAAAGTATATGGTTGGAAATAAAATTATTTTATTAACAAAGCACAAAAGACTTTATAAATCTTTATTGCAATCTATTAAACAAAAAAAGCTGGAATGTGAAACAGATATAACTTCTTTATGTGATCTTAGCCATATTATTAAAATGATAAAGATTACAAAAAATACCCTTTTTATACGGGATGCATATAGTGATTTTATTAAAAAGAATAATGGTACACCACTGTGTATTATTCTGGATTATAAAATTGATTTAGGTTTGTCTGCTGATTTAGATCCTGATAAGATGAAATTAATCAGGACATTTTTAATTGCCAGTGTGATTTTAAATAATATGGCAGGTCTTCAATATAATATAACTAACATTATTTTAATAGGTTCTCCAGTTCATTTAAAACAATTTGAACTGTTTAAATCTAATCCTAATTTAATATTTACAGTTATTAAGACCTCTAATCCTAAATTAAATCAATTATTGGATAAAACCATAAATAATTCTGAAGCAGCCAGGTCATTATTTTATTTTAATTATCTTTTAATTGATGAAACCAATGATGTAATTTCCCCAGCAAGAAAATTAGAAACAATAATTGATAAAATTTTAGTTAAAAAGCAGAGTATGTTTAATAAGGAAAAAACAAAACATCAGACAGGACTTATGTCTGGACATTATGAGCCGGCAAAAATTTTATACAAATTTTCAGATTTTAAACTTTATTTAGATGGAAAGCTATATGACATTGAAAACAACCATAAATTTAATAAATATGAAAATAATGTCATTTATATTATTGGCCATTATGTTCATAATAATGTAAGCGAGGTTAATAAAAAGATAGAGAAATTTATTTTAGATTATTTACCAAAGCTAAGGACATTATCATTAAATACTGAAATAAATATAAGTCTTAATAGTCATACAATCATTGATGGAGGAATAACGCCTGCTTTGAATATTTTATTATCTACGAAATTAAAAGATTTTAAAAATATACGATTAATTACCTCGCCGGAAAATTTTGCAAAGATGGAGAAATCCCCAGGATTTATCTCTTTGAAAAATTATATAATTAAGAAGTTATAAGAATCCTTTGCCTTGCTTCGCAAGGCAATTATATCTCTTGACAATACAAACTAATAGAATATAATTTATGTTAATTTATGAAGAAACCCATCCCAAAAAAAATAATTAAAATGAAAGAGATTATGCGGCTGTTTTTTAAATATGAGGTTGATGTTATTCCTGTAATAGATAATAAGAATAAATTTAAAGGGTTCTTAGATAAAAATTTAATTATTCAAGATGCTACTGATTCAGGGTTCATAGAAAAATCTTTTTTTAAAATAATAGGGAAATATTTAATTTATCCGCAAGAAGAAAAATTTCTTCTTTTAGTTTCAAAACTTAATGATGATACTGGATTACCTGTTATAGATAAAAAAGGTAATTTTCTTTTTTTATGGTTTAAAAAAGATTTATTAAATCATTATTATAATTATCCAAAAGAAAAATTAAAAAAGAGTGAGGAAGAAAATATTTATAGAGAAGTTTTAAAAAGCTTACCTTTTAATATTTTATTGACAGATTCAGCATATAAGATTATTTTTATAAACAATGATTTTTTAAGAGAGTTTGATTTTGAAAAAAATATTTTATTAAATCATAAAATAAGTAAGTTCTTCCCAAATATAAATAAAATTTTTACTAATTCAAATTTATTTCCAAAAATTCATAAAATGCAATATCGACATGTTAATTGGTTTTATATAATATTGAATTATAGCTTTACTTATATTTATATTTTTTCTTTAAAAGAAGAGAAATTTAAAAAACATGATAAGGAAAAATTATTTTCAATAGATAAGCCGGACATTAAAACAATTAGTAAAAATAAACAGGTAGATGCAGATGATAGTCAATCCCTTCCACAGGTTATAGAAAATCAGGAAACAGAAATAATAAAGAAAACTTTACAGGAAAATGATTGGAATGTTGCAAAAGCTGCAACAATATTGAATATTCCCAGGCAAACTTTACAATATAAAATTAGTAAATATAAAATAATTTAATATTGCTATAAAAATGAAAAAAAATCAAATCATAGAACTTTTAAAAATTTTTATACTGACCTGTTTATTAATAATATGGACTGTTTTGATCTGGACTTATATGAAAAATGGGCAGCCTTTATTATTTTTATTGTTATCAGTTAATGTGTTATTTTTTCTTTCAATATTACTTTTAAGAATACAATATTCGATTTATTTCTCTTCTTTAATATTAATTATTTTGCTTATTATATGCGGGAATATATTTATTTTATATGATTCACTTAAAATATTCGTTATTGTTTTTTTATTAAATAGTGGAATATATGTTGGTCTTACATGTTTTTTTTATGTTAAATTAAATTCAGAACAACGCTCAAATGAATTATCCATTGAAAAACTTTCAGAAGAATGTAATATTTTAAAACTGGAATATAATGAGTTTATTGAAAAAAGGCAGGCCTTAAATTTAGAATTAGAACGGATGAAAAAATTATTCCAAACAGCTTTTTTATTAGGTTCTTCTATTGATGAAAGGGAAATAACAAATCATTTTATTAAAGAAACAGTGAAAATTTTAGAGATTAAAAAAGTTTTTTTTTCAAAATATAATAAAAGTGACGATAAATTTTATATAGTTTCCCAGCATGGTTATGTTAATATAAAAGATAAGTCAACAGATAATATTGATGACTGGATTAAAGAAAGTAGATTGCCAATTTTAATCAATAATGTTAAAAATGAAACTAAGATTAAGGTAAGGCGTTATACTGATTTCTCCAGTTGTAATTCTGTTATTGCAGCACCTGTTATTGTTACTGATAATGTGTATGGGGTTTTAAGGGCAGAATATGGAAAACCATTTTATTTTAGTAATGATGATCTCAGGGTACTGGATTACATATCAGATTTAGGGTCTATTGTTTTTGAGAACTCATATTACTTTAAGGAAATTGAAAGGCTGGCTATTACAGATGGTATAACTGGTTTATATGTTCATCGCTATATGCTGGAAAGATTAAAAAATGAAATTCAAAGATTTTATCGCAATAAAGTTGGTGTTTCATTAATTATGATGGATATAGATAATTTTAAGCATTTTAACGACACTTATGGTCATCCATTCGGTGACCAGATTTTAGTTACTGTTTCTAAAATTATAAAACAAACAATTCGTGAAATTGATTTTCCTGTCAGATATGGAGGAGATGAGTTTGCAATTATTCTTCCTCAAACAGATTTTCAAGGAGCTAAGTCTTTAGCAGAAAGATTATTAAAAAAGTTTAATTCTATTGATTTAAATTTGATATTTCTTAGAGAAGATATTAAGAGTTCAGAACGACTAAATGTTAGTTTAGGTATTGGACTTTTTAAAAAATCTTATAAAGTTTACCATAAATTTATTGATAAAATAGATCAAGCATTACTAAGGGCAAAAAAGATGGGTAAAAATAGAGTTGAAGTAGCAAAGTAATGGTTATAAAAAAAACACAAAAAATTAAAAACACTATCAGGTATTCTATATATTTTTATCTGATTTTAATAGTACTTTATTTTTTAATTTCAAAAGACCAGCCTAATTTAAAATATATTTTTTCGATTTTTTTATTAACTCATATATTATTATTGTATATTTTTTCATTTCCTGTTTTTAAACATATTGTTTATTTTTATATAGCTAATATGATTATTAATTTGTTTTTTTTCAATAGGATTTTTATTAAATTTGACATAGCAGAATTATCATACCTTCTTTTATACTTTATTATTATTTTATCATTTTTATATTTTAAAAATATTATTTATAAAGTTAGGATTTTCGATACTATTAAAAACATTGCTCCAAAATTAAAACCAATAATAGAAGAAAGATTTCATATAGAAGATAAAGTTACTAATTTAAGAAAAGAAAATCTGGAGTTAGAGTTCCAGAAGATGAATATTAATAAAATTTATAATCAGATAAAGATTATCAATTCAACACTTGAATTTGATGATATGATGGAGTTGTCCAGGAAAATATTAATTGATATCATTGGGCTGAACAATTTTATCTTTTTTATAAAGGATAATAAAAGAAAATATAAACAATTTTTAAAATATAATTTAAGTAATAATATGCAAAGTTATTTAAGAGGCTTTTTAAAAAAGAAAGGGGAGAATTTTTTTAATAAAATTACCTCTTATGTTAAATTTGCTATTGAACCAGAAGAGGAGAGTAAAAGTTTAATAAATGTTAATATTTTCCCTTTAATTTTAAAGGAAGAAATTTTAGGAATGCTGCTGCAATTTGAACGAAAAAATACAATAATTGATGATCTGGTTGTAAATAATATTAAAATTGTTATTCGATATATTTCTATGGGCATAAAAAAAGCCTTGCTTTATAATAAAGTTGAGGAATTATCTCAGAGGGACGGATTAACATCGCTGTATATCAGACGAATTTTTAATCAATTTTTAGAAGAAGAATTTTTGCGGGCAAAAAGATATAAGAGTAAATTAAGTTTAATTATTTTTGATATTGATTTTTTTAAGAAATTAAATGATAAATATGGTCATCTGTTTGGTGATAAAGTATTAACATTTATTGCTAAAATAATATTAGAGAATATTAAGCTTCCCCTAACAGCATCACGGTATGGTGGTGAAGAATTTGTTATAATATGCCCTAATATAAATAAAAGCCTTACTTATGATTTAGCTAATAAAATTAGATTAAAAATAGAAGAATTTAATTTTATTCACAATAAGGAAGCAGTGCATACAACTATCAGTGGGGGAATTGGTGAATTTAGTATTGAAATGAAAGATGCTGAAGAGCTTCTAAAAATGGCAGATGATAATTTATATAAAGCTAAGAACTCAGGGAGAAATAAAATTTTAAAATAAAATTCTTGACATTTTATTTTAAATGATTATGATGTATAAAACTACAGTAAAATGAATTAAAATCATTATCTTTTAATAATTATTATTTTCTGTTGTAGGAAATATAAAATCATAATAGAAATAAATCTTTTAAAAAATATATTAATTCATTTTTTAAAAAAAATGTGTTTGTTTTTAATAATGAAAAATCAATTAAACAAATAAGAAAAATTTTAAATAAGGATGGAAAAATGCCAAGAAAGAAAAAAACAGAAGAAATTATTGAGGATAAAACAACTCAACAGGACAATAAGTCTGAAGCTAAAGTAAATGACAAGACTGAACAAGTAAAAGAAAAAGAAAGTAAGATAGTAAAAACAAAAACTAAAGTAGAAAAAGAGCCAAAGGAAGAAAAAAAAGAAAAGGAAGTAGATAAGAAGGATGAGAAAAGATATCCTATGGATAGAAAGAGAGTAATAATTAAGGGGAGAAAACCACATCTTAGGGAAGATCTTGATAAAACAGAAAATTTAGATATTGCCCGGATGAAGTTGTTGTCAATAGATGAATTAATGGATATGGCTTTAGAGATAGGGCTTTCAGATTTACCTTCTGATATTAATAAAGCAGAAATAATTATAGCCATTTCCAAATTTAAAACTGAAAAAGCAGGGTTGCTATATGTTACGGGGGTATTAGAAATTTTACCTGAAGGATATGGTTTTCTTCGAAGTGTAAAAACAAGTTATTTGCAGAGTGCTGATGATGTTTATATATCCCCTTCCCAGATAAAATTATTTGGATTACGAACTGGTGATTCTATATCCGGACAGGTCCGTACCCCAAAGGAAAATGAACGATACTATGCTATGCTTAAAGTGGAATCCATAAATTATGAACTTCCTGATAAAGTGAAACAAAGATTTCATTTTGATGCTTTAACTCCTCTTTATCCGGAAGAAAGATTAAATTTAGAGACTGACCCTCATAACATTGCTACACGCATAATGAATTTAATGACCCCTATTGGGAAGGGACAGAGAGGACTTATTGTTTCACCTCCAAGAGCAGGCAAAACAATTTTACTTCAGGATATTGCCAATGCCATAACAATCAATCATCCTGAAGTAATTTTAATTGTTCTTTTAATTGATGAACGTCCTGAGGAAGTAACTGATATGAAAAGACATGTTAAAGCTGAAGTGGTTAGTTCAACTTTTGATGAACAGGCTTCCAGACATACACAGGTAGCTGAAATTGTTATAGAAAAAGCAAAACGTCTGGTAGAATGTAAAAAAGATGTTATTATTTTGCTTGATAGTATTACAAGATTAGCAAGAGCTTATAATCAGGTTGTTCCTACAAGTGGGAAGATATTATCCGGAGGAGTAGATAGTAATGCCTTACATAAACCTAAAAGATTTTTCGGGTCAGCGAGAAATATTGAGGAAGGTGGAAGTTTGACAATTGTTGCTACAGCCCTTGTTGATACTGGAAGTAGAATGGATGAAGTTATTTTTGAAGAATTTAAAGGTACAGGGAATTTAGAAATTCATCTTGATAGAAATCTTGCAGATAGAAGAATTTTTCCAGCTATTGATCTTAATCGCAGTGGAACACGAAAAGAAGAATTATTATTACCGGAAGAAGAATTAAGTAAAGTATGGATTTTGCGAAAGGTATTAAGCCCGTTAACACCTGTTGAAACAATGGAATTGTTAATTGATAAAATGAAGGCAACAAAAAGTAATGCGGATTTCTTAAACTCAATGTCAACTAATGGAAGATAGTAATCAGTTTAGAATTAAACAATACATTGCAATATATTGCAATGTATTGCATATTTAAAGATTTTAACCACAGATAAACACAGATTAACACAGAGAACATTTAAGAATGTCGAAAACTTTAAATTTAAAAATCATTGTGAAAATGCTGAACAGATCATTTTTTTATAAAAATTTATAAAATCTATATTTATCTGTGTTAATCTGTGTTAATCTGTGTTTATCTGTGGTTTTTTTTATGCTTACAATAATTATAATAAACATTGATTTTTAAATTTCTTTACATGATTGAATAATCAGAAGACAATCTTTCATCGATTTTTTTAATTAATTCAGAAGTTTTATCTCCTAATTCTTTTTCTATTTCCGCAAGTTTGTCTTTTGTTTTCAGCAAATCATCAACAATTTCAATTAAACACAGCATAGCAATTTTAAATGTTGGCAGATCAGCGCTTTTTTTAGCTATTTCGCTTAGGTGTTTATTAATGAAAGCAGCTATTTTTTTAACATGTTCTTCCTCAGCATCGGTTTTTAATGTATAAGTACTACCGAAAATCTCTATTTTTACTATGTTTTTCTTTTCATCCATTACCTTACCAATCCTCACCAAGTTTAAAATCATCACCATCAAGGTCAAGCTCTATTTCATTTTCTTCATCTTCTTCTTTTTTTTCTTTTTTTTCATTATCTGGTGTTTCTTCATCAGATATTTCAATATCAGATATATCAGCTTTGCTATTATCTTCTATATTTATGTCATCCATGTCACTTTCTATTATTTCATCTATTTTTTCATTTAATTGAATATCAGGATCCGGGTTTTCATCTTTAACTTCTTTCTCTTTCTCATTAATATTACCTTCTTCTTTATTTTCTTCTGGTATTTGCTTATCTGGCTTTATTTCATCGTAGGCTTTATTCTCTTCTTTTGAATCTTTAACTTTTTCCTGTATTTGATTAAGGTTATTCAGCATATTTTCAATTTTATCTTTAATTATATCCTGATTGGAATTTGCCTCTTCATATTCCTTTTTTAAAGAAGTATAATTTTCAGCAGTAGAGCTTAATTCCTTGTTTTGAGTTTCTAATTCTTTTTTTAACCCTTCATTATTTTTGGTTAATTTCGAGTTTGTTTCCTGCAGTTCTTTTATATTATCAAGAATTTTATTAATTCGTTCTTCAAGCATATTAATCTTATTAATAGATATACTCATAAAATTGTTTCCTCCTTATAATAAAAATTTTATACCCAGAAAATATAAATTATTAAAATAAAATTCTTCATCCTCATGATAAATATGTTTAAATATGATAAATGAAGCTCCACCTGTAATAGAAATATTGTCAGTTAAATAAATATTTAAACCAGGTGTTACTAAAATAAAGGTTGGATAGATGCTGTGTTTACTCCATGTTTTTACCCAGTTAATTTCTGTAAAAATATCATAAGAAAACAATAACCACTTTGGTTGGAAATGGTATTTAAAACCAGTATTCCAATGGAAAAAGTCATCATGATGAGGATATAATTCCCATTCAGGAGCTTCTTTATCAGCCCATGGGTATTTACCTGGCCAAAGAAATTTTACCAGAACATTAACTATTCCAAAAACATAAGATTTTTTTTTGTTATTCCATAAAGACCCGGTAAAAGGTAAATAATCTTCTCCTAAATGTGAAGCAAAGGTATATATAAAATCTATATCTAATGAAAAGTTGTTAATAGTCTGTGTGTAAAGAATTCCAAGACGGAAATCAGGTAATCCTAAACTATATGGTGAAAAAAGTAATCCATCTTTCATTTCTTTATATGGGCCTGTAGCTGTATTAAATCCTATAACAAGGTCGATCTGGTTTTTTACTACTGTTTTTGTAATTAATAGTGGGTAATGGAAAAAAAAACTTTTCATGTCAAATTTAAGAAATATTAAAATATCTCCAAAAGTTTCTGGTTCATTCCTGATATTTTTTAATTGAATATAAGGAAATATTCCAATAAATTCAACTCTCTTAGCAAGCCCGAGATGTATAATAAAAGGTATTTTAAAAACACTGCCTGCTTTTTCTCCTTTATTTTTATAATATTCAAATATACCTGCTCCAAGTAGGAATTTATCTCGTTTAATCATAGGTGCCTCTTTTGTAAATACATAGGCATGAAGGGATGGCACTATAAAAAAAGATAATAAGATGGTTATAAAAATTAATAACTTTTTTAGTTTTTCCACTTCTTGTTTTTTTAGTAATTATATTTTGACCTTATTTAAGGCTTTTTTATCACCAATAATAATTAAAATATCATTTTTTAAAATTTTTATTGTTGATTGTGGAGCAATGATAATCTCCTCAATTTCAGACATTTCCCCTTTTTCATCTATATGGGGAAACTTTCTTCTAATGCCTACAATTGAGATATTAAATTTATTCCGTATATCAGTTTCTTTAATTGTTTTATTAATCCATTTTTTTAAAGGGCCAATTTCTACCATACTGTATTTTTCTGACATTTCCATTTTGTCAAATAACTTAGTGGACACAAGGTTGCGTACAAGATTTGTTCCAACTTCTATTTCAGGTAAAATTATTTTAGTGGCACCTATTTTATGTAAGACTCTTTGATGCTGCTGGTTTATTGCCTTTGCAATTATATTTTTTACTCCCAAATCTTTAAGGAGTAAGGTTATTAATATGCTGTCCTGGATATCTCCTACCCCAATTATAGCATAATCAACATCCTGTATTTCAACACTTTTCAGTGCTTTTTCATCTGTAGCATCAAGAACTACAGAATGCGTGATAACGTCGCTGATTTCATTAATAACTTTTTCATCTTTATCAATGGCAATGACTTCTTTATTATATTCAATGAGTGTTTTTGCTACGGCTTTACCAAAAGTTCCAAGTCCAATGACTGCATAATTTTTTCCCATAAATTCACCCTACACTTACATTTTCTTCTGGATAATTAATAATCCCGGTTTCTTTTTTTATTAAAGATATAGCTAATGTTAAAGGTCCTATTCTTCCTAAAAACATTAATAATATAATAATAATTTTGCTGAATGTACTTAATAAAGGGGTAATACCTGTACTTAATCCAACTGTTCCAAAAGCTGATACAACCTCAAATAATATAGAAATAAATGAAAAATTATCTCCTTCTTTTGCCAGGATTAACAAAAATCCCACAAAATTAACACTTAGTGCTAAAATAAATATTGTTAATGTTTTTTGGATAATTTCATTTTTTATTGTTCTGTAAAAAGCAACCACTTTGTCTTTACCCTGAAAAAAAGATCTAATTACAAAAAATACAATAGAAAAAGTGGTTGTTTTTATACCTCCGGCTGTAGAACCAGGTGACCCACCAATAAACATGAGTAAAATCAGTATCAACAGGCTTCCATTTGATAAATTAAAAATGCTGACTGTATTAAAGCCTGCTGTTCTTGCTGTTATAGATTGATAATATACAATTAAAAATTTATTTCCAATATTTTTTTCAATGAGAATGTTGTTGTATTCAAAAATTCCCAGAAAAAATATGCCTATTAAAATAAGAATTATTGTCATGCTTATTACTGTTTTAGAATGCAGGCTGAACTTAAATAATTCAACATTTTCAGGTTTTTTAAATAATGATTTTAATTTGTACTTAAAAAATTTTCTGATTTCAAAATTTACAAAAAATCCCAAACCTCCAATAATAACTAAAAGTGAAATAGTTAAGATTGTAACAGGATCATTAGCATACCTTATCAAACTATTAGAAAACAGCGAAAATCCTGCATTACAGAAAGCAGATATAGAATGGAAAATAGAAAAATATAATCTCAAAAGAGGGGGGCTAATGGTTTTCCACTTAAAAAACAAAATACCTGCTCCTAATATTTCCATTGAAAAAGTGAAAATAATAATGTATTTTATCAGGCTTGTTAAACTTAATAAGTCAGATTTATTCAAACTTTCTTTTAAAGTAATTTTATCCTGCAGTGATATTTTTTTGCCAATAATCAGAAAAAGTACAGTAGAGAAGACCATAAGACCAAGTCCTCCTAATTGTATTAATGTTAGAAGAACTAATTGCCCAGTTAATGATAGTTTTGAATAAATATTAATAACAGTCAGACCTGTTACACATGTAGCTGAAGTTGCTGTAAATATCCGGTCTATCAAACTTAATTTCACATTGTCTTTATAAGAAAATGGAAAACTAAAAAAAATAGTCCCAATAAAAATTAAAATCAGAAAACTAAAGATTAAAGTACGTTGTGGAGAATAAGGTTTATTGATTTTATTTTACCTCTACAGCTTTTCGAGTTTCTTCTATTATCTTATCAAAAGATTTAGAATCATTAACAGCTATATAAGCTAATATTTTTCTATTTAATTGTATATTGGCTTTATTCAACCCGGCAATAAACTTACTATATGAAATATTTCTGTTGTGACATGCAGCATTAATTCTGGATATCCATAATGATCTGAAGTCTCGTTTTCGTGCTTTTCTGTCTCTATAAGCATATTGCAGAGCTCTCATAACAGCTTCTTTTGCTGTTTTAAATAATTTGCTTTTTCTGCCCCAGTAACCTTTTGCTTGTTTTAATATTTTTTTACGTCTTCTTCTTGTAACAGGTGAATTTTTTACCCGACTCATTTCTTTTTCTCCTTTTATTTAATATGGAATCATTCTTTTTACTTTTTTTTCTTCAGTTTTAGATATAATGCTTGATTTTCTTAAATTCCTTTTTCTTTTAGGACTTTTTTTAGTTAATATATGACTGGTAAAAGAATGCTGGCATTTAATTTTACCGGATGATGTTTTTTTAAATCTTTTAGCGGCACCTTTGTTTGTTTTTATTTTTATTTTAGCCATAAATTTATTACTCCTTTAAAATATTTTTTAGTACATATTACTGTATATTAAGATTAGTTAATATCTATTTTTGTGATATAGGAGCAAAAACAACTATAATATTTCTGCCTTCTAATTTAGGTATATTTTCAACCTGTCCAATATCCTTCAGGTCTTCTTGTAATTTGTCAACCATTGCTTTTCCAAGTTCCTGGTGTGTTATTTCTCTTCCTTTAAAAAAGATATTAACTTTTACCTTGTCCTTATTGCTTAAAAATTTTTTAATATGATTAAGTTTAATTTGATAATCATGTTCCTGTGTCTTTGGTCTGAAACGCATCTCTTTTACTGTAATATTTTTCTGATGCTTTTTTGATTCTTTCATTTTCTTTTCCTGTTCATATTTATACTTGCCAATATCCAGGATTTTACATACAGGGGGTTTAGCATTAGGAGATATTTCAATGAGATCGAGCCCATATTCCTTTGCTTTTTCAATAGCATCATTGGTTTGCATGATTTTTGCATCACCATCAGGAAATATAACTCTTATTTTTGGAGCGCGTATCATATGATTTACTTGTAATCTGGGTTGATAGTAACTTTTTTTTCTTCTTTTTATAATAGTCACCTCACTTTATTAAATTTTTTTATTTTTTATTTCTTCTTTTACTTGTTTAATAATATCCGGGATAGAAAATTTTCCTGTATCTCCTTCCTTATAAGTTCTTACTGAGATAATATTTTTTTTCACTTCATTTTTACCCACTATAAATAAATAAGGTATTTTATTGGTAATGGCTTCTCTTATTTTATTGCCCATTTTTTCACTTCTTTTATCTGTCTTAACACGAATATTATCTTTTTTTAATTCTTTTTCAATATTTTTTGCATAATTTATTTGTTCATCAGTTATGGGGATAATCATAACCTGAGTGGGAGCAAGCCATAAAGGGAATGCTCCTTTATAGTGCTCAATCAGAATTCCCATAAATCTTTCAAAAGAACCAAGAAGTGCCCTGTGAATCATTACAGGACAGTGTTCCTTTCCATCAGCTCCTATATATTGCATATTAAATCTTTCTGGAAGAACAAAGTCAACCTGAATAGTTGGTCCCTGCCAACCACGTCCCAGGCTATCGACCAGTTCAATATCAATTTTTGGGCCATAAAAAACACCAGCACCAGCATCTATTTTAAATTTTAAATTATGATTTTCTAAAGCTTTTTTTAAAGAATGAGTTGCTTTTTCCCATCCTTTTTTTGTGCCGGCAAATTTTTCAGGTCTGGTACTCAATTTGATTAAATAATTTTTAAATCCAAATTTATTAAGCATATAAAAAACCATATCAAGGATATTGGTGATTTCTTCTGACAGTTGTTCTTCCATACAAAATATATGAGCATCATCCTGGGTAAATCCCCTTACTCTTAACATCCCATGAAGAACACCTGATCGTTCATAACGATATACTGTACCAAGTTCTGCCCATTTGATAGGAAGTTCCCTGTAACTGCGAATTTTATTTTTAAAAATCAATATATGACCAGGACAGTTCATTGGTTTTATAATATATTTTTGTTCATCTATTTCTATTGGTGAATATATATTCTCCCTGTAATTATCCCAATGCCCGGAAATTTTCCATAAATCAATTTTTGCAATATGAGGAGAATATATAAATTCATATCCTCGCATGAGGTGTTCTTCTTTCCAGAATGTTTCAATTTCCATGCGGATAATTGAACCTTTAGGATGCCAATAAATTAAACCAGGTCCTGCAGCTTCCTGTATTGAGTATAGGTCTAACTGTTTCCCAAGTTTTCTATGGTCTCGTTCTTCTGATTCCTTTAACAAATTCAAGTATTGCTCTAATTCTTCTTTTGTTGGAAAAGATGTCCCGTATATTCTCTGGAGCATTTTATTTTTTTCATTTCCCCTCCAGTAGGCTCCTGATACTTTTAATAGTTTTATAAAACCGACTTTTCCTGTGCTCTGGATATGGGGGCCGCGGCATAAATCTGTAAAATTCCCATTTTTATAAATAGAAACCTCTTTATCCTTTATTTCATTTAATAATTCTATTTTATAAGGTTCGTTTTTTTTCTTAAATAATTCAATAGCTTTCTTTTTTGTTATAATCTCCTTTTTAAAAGGAAGATCTTCTGTTATAATTTTATTAATCTCTTCTTCAATTTTATTAATGTCTCCTTCTTGAAAATTTTTATCTACATCAAAGTCATAATAAAATCCATCTTGGATAGCAGGTCCTATGGTGATTTTTGCTTTAGGAAAAAGATGCTTTACAGCCTGGGCCATAATATGAGAAGAAGAGTGCCTGGATATTTCTCTACCTTCTTCAGAACTGAAATTTAAAAATTCCAGAGTTCCATCAGCAGATATTTTTTCATTCCAATCAATTAATTTATCATTAAATTTAGGAATAATAATGTCTTTTTGATTCAGAGAAATTTTTTTAATTATTTCTAAAGCAGACAAATCAGGTTCAAAATTTTTTTCCTGTTCAGTGTTCTTAATATATAGTTTCATAAAAATAAGAAATTGGGCGGTACTGGAGTTGAACCAGTGACCTCTTGCATGTCGAGCAAGCGCTCTAACCAACTGAACCAACCGCCCATAAAAAATTTTATATTACATTTAATATAATCATAACAGTAGGGGAGACTTAAGTCTCCACTACTGTATTGTTTAAAAAATTTTATTTAAAAATAGTATTTCCTTTTAATGAAGCTACAATACATGGGAATTCATTAACTTCAAGCTTTAAAATAGATTCAGGCCCTAAATCTTTATAGGAAATAACATCTTTTGCCTTGATAAAACTTGATAAATAAGCCCCAGCACCCCCTGTAGCAACAAAATATATAATATTATATTTTTTAATTAATAAAAGAGATTCTTTGCTTATAGGCCCTTTTCCAATAATGCTTTTTATACCTATCTTAAACAGCATTTCAAAATATTCTTCCATTCGAGCGGATGTTGTCGGGCCGCATGCTCCAATTATTTTACCTTTTTGCGTGGGAGATGGCCCACAGAAATATATAATATTAGTATTGCTTATTAATTTTATTTTTTTTTTCTTTTTAATATCTTCATTAAGGCGTTTTAAAGAAGAATCTCTTGCAGTAACCAATACTCCGTTAATTTTAACCAGATCTCCAATATTTAAACTTTTTATTATATTATCTTTTAAGGGTGTCTTGATAATTGTTGCTTTCATTATTTCTCTCCATTTTTATATATTAAATAACTATTTTTGTGACTCTTGAAGAATTGCAGGAAATATTAATAGCTATTGGTAAACTGGCAATATGGCAGGGATGTGTTTCAATAAACACACCTAATGCAGTTGTTTTTCCTCCAATACCCTGTGGTCCTATATTTGATTTATTAATTTCTGTTAAAAGGTCTTTTTCAAGTTTTGCGTAAAAAATATTTTTATTTTTACTACCTATTTTTCGAAGTAATGCTTTTTTAGCCAGGACAGGAGCATAATCAAATGTTCCACCAAGTCCAACACCAATAATAACAGGTGGACATGCTTTTGCTGCATTTTCTATAACCCACTTGATGATATATTCTTTAATTTTTTCTTTTGAGGCGAATTTTAAAGGAAGCATTTTTAAAATAGAGACATTTTCAGCTCCAGCTCCTTTAGCCATTATATATAATTTAACCCTGTTGCCGCGTGCATATTCAATATGGATGACACCTGGAGTATTATCATGATTATTTTTTCTGTTTAAAGGATCCTGTACAATAGAACTTCTTAAATATTTATCTGAAGTTGCTCGGGCAATTGCTTTATTAATAGCTGATAGAATATATCCATCAGTAAAATAAACATCCTGTCCAATTTCTATAAAAAGTATAATAGACCCTGTATCCTGGCATAAGGGAATACGCTCTCTTAAAGCTTTGTCATAATTATTAATTAATTGGTTTAAAATATATTTTGCTCTTGGATGGTTTTCATGCTCATAGGAATCTTTTAATGCTTTTTTTATATCTTCCGGTAATTTATGTGTAATATTTACTATTCCTTCATAAATAGCATTTTCAACAACTTTTACACTAACTCTTCTAAGATTTTCTTTTGTATTATTAACCATTTTACACCTTTTGCATAATAAATTTAGTTACATAATATAATAGCTTCTTTTAAAAAGTAAAGTGATTTTTTTATACTCTTGACAAAATTTAGATTGTGACTACATAATCCATAGAAATTATTTATTGAATTTAAGGAGGTTTTTAGTTATGGCAAAAGCAATTGGTATTGACCTTGGTACTACAAATTCTGTTGTAGCTGTAATGGAAGGTGGCGAGCCTGTTGTTATTACTAATGCAGAAGGAAACAGAACTACGCCGTCTGTTGTTGGCTTTACTAAAAATAATGAAACATTAGTTGGTGATATTGCAAAAAGACAGGCTGTTACTAATCCAAAAAACACAGTTTCTTCTATTAAAAGATTTATGGGACGAAGATATAATGAAGTAACAGATGAAATAAAAAAAATACCATATACAGTAATAAAAGGAGATAATAATGTCGCAAGAGTAGAAGTTAAGGATAAGGTATATTCCCCTCCTGAAATTTCTGCCATGGTCCTGCAGAAAATGAAACAAACTGCAGAAGATTATCTTGGAGAGAAGATTACAGATGCTGTTGTTACTGTACCTGCTTATTTTAATGACTCTCAGCGTCAGGCAACAAAAGATGCAGGAAAAATAGCTGGATTGAATGTGCTTAGAATAATAAACGAGCCAACAGCTGCTTCTCTTTCTTATGGTCTGGATAAAAAAAAGAATGAAAAGATAGCTGTTTATGACCTTGGCGGTGGTACATTTGATATATCAATACTGGAAATTGGTGAGGGCGTTTTTGAGGTTAAATCAACAAATGGAAATACTCATCTTGGTGGTGATGATTTCGATCAAAGAATAATTGATTATGTAGCTGATGAGTTTAAAAAGTCAGATGGAATTGACCTGCGTAAAGATCCAATGGCGCTGCAAAGGTTAAAAGAAGGATGTGAAAAAGCAAAAACAGAGTTATCATCAACTAAACAGACAGAAATTAATCTTCCTTTTGTTACTGCTGATGCTAATGGCCCGAAACATTTAACCATGACTTTAACAAGAGCTAAGTTAGAGCAGTTAATAGGAGATCAGATAGAATCTACTTTAGAACCATGTAAAAAAGCTTTAGCAGATGCTAAATTAACTGTTAGTGATATTGATGAGGTTATTTTAGTTGGCGGTTCAACAAGAATCCCAATGGTTCAAAATCTTGTAAAAGATTTTTTTAAAAAAGAACCACATAAAGGCGTTAATCCTGATGAAGTTGTTGCTATTGGAGCAGCTATTCAAGCAGGAGTATTAAAAGGAGAAGTAACAGATATTCTTTTACTTGATGTTACTCCTTTGTCACTTGGAGTTGAAACTCTTGGTAGTGTTATGACTACATTAATAACAAAAAACACAACCATACCAACTAAAAAGACAGAGGTTTTCTCAACAGCAGCAGATAATCAGACTTCAGTTGAAATTAATGTTTTGCAGGGAGAGAGACCAATGGCTAGAGATAACCGTGCCCTTGGCAAGTTTGTTCTTGACGGAGTACCGCCCGCACCAAGGGGAGTACCTCAAGTTGAAGTGACTTTTGACATAGATGCCAATGGTATATTACATGTTCATGCAAAAGATAAAGCAACCAATAAAGAGCAGAGTATAAGAATTGAAGCATCCAGTGGATTAAGTGAGCAGGAAGTTGATAATATGGTAAAAGAAGCAGAAAAGCATGCTGATGAAGATAAAAAAAGAAAAGAAGTAATTGATGAAAAAAACAAGCTGGACAGTTTGATTTTTCAGATTGAGAAAAGTGAAAAGGATTTTAAGGATAAGATAAGCAAAGATGAGGAAAAACAGATAAATGAAGTTTTAGAAAAAGCAAAGAAAATAGGTTCTGATAATGCTGATGAATTGAAAAAGGCATATGAAGAATTAACTGCTGTTTGGTATAAGATCTCAGAAAAGATTTATAAGAATGCACAACCAGGCCCTGGACAGCCGCAGACTCCAAGTGCTGATGATCTTAAACAAGATAATGCTCAGGATGCTGAACCAAAAGGAAAGTCAAAAAAGTCAGGGAAAAAAAATAAAGATGATGATAATGTTGTTGATGCAGATTATAAGGTTGTAGAAGAATAAAATTTGGTTTGAATATAAATATTAAAAAGAAAAAGAGGACAGGCTGCTTTTATTAAAGAAACCTGTCCTTTTTTTTATTTAATGTAAAATTATATTGATTTTAAAATATCAATTATTATCTTTTCTATGAATTTTAATATTCAGCAATAGCTGCCAATAGTTCATATAAGGAGGTTTTATTATTATGAATAAATTAAACAAGTATTTTTTAATTATTTTATTATTTATAGGATTGATTTTTGTTGGATGCAGTAAAAAAAGTTTAAATGTTGATATAGAGAAAACTAAAGAGCTGCCTAATGATAGTGAATATGTTAAGTCAGAATTTGGAATATGGCTGAATGAAGGTGTTGTTTGTAAAAATGTTGTAAATCATAAGCCTGAAGATCCATCACTAGAATATAATACTGACAATGCAGTAAAAGTTTATTGTTTTACAAAAATAGGCTGCCATAAACCATGTCAATTAATTTATCATCGATATTCAGTTTTAAGAGAAGGATTATCAAAAGAGCAGGGGATTTGGGAAGAAGTTCATATAACAGAATTATCTGTTAAATCAACTAATTTCAGGACATGGAGTTATAAAACTGTTTTTCCAAATAAGTGGAGAGTAGATGTTTTAGCTCCTGATAAAAAGAGTATTATTAAATCCTATGTTTTTAAAGTTAATGGTCCAGAGAAGGTTGTTGGGGAATTAGCTATTGATGATTCTTACGATGTATCTCAAATAGCATTAATAAAATCAGAACTTTGTGAAAATGTAGAAAATAATGTTCCAATTAATTCTTCTCAAGAGTTTACATTAAGTGAGGACGAGAATTATAAAAAAGTATGGATATGGATGAAATTTAAATGTGAAAATTCTCCGACTGAAATTTTTCTTAGATGGAACAGATGGGTTAAGTCTATTAATGGGAATGATGGCTGGTCCCCTGAGATAGTAACTTCTCTTAACATTAAAAGTAAAATATGGCGCACCAGGGGATATAAGACCTGCGGTATAGGTAAGTGGCGTCTGGATATTTTAGCAGGGGATGGTAAAACTATAATGAAATCTTTTGAATTTATAATCCAAAAAAATAAAAAGGTATTATGATTTGAAATTTAAGACTTCTTTAAAACCCATTTTTATTATTATTTTACTTTTAGTTTTTTTATTTACGGTGTATTTTATTTATTTCAAATGCACGGAAGTAAAAGAGGAATCTTTTATTTCATCTGATTTCCTGTTTGTTTTTCAGACTAAAAATTTATTTACTCTTTTTAATAAATTAAATGAATCACAACTTTTGGATACTGTATTTTATGATAAGCATACAAAAGAATTTTATGAAATTTTAATGGGTATTCGTTCACAATTATCAAAAACAAAGCAGGGAGTTATTAACTTCATAAATTTCCCGGCAACAGTTGTTATTCACTCTGATAAAAAACCACTTGCTATTTTTAATACAGGGTTAAAAACTCCTTTATTTAAAATAACTTCTATAGCCATGCAGAAGATGCTGTCTGATTCTATTGATGTTCGATTTAAAACAACAAAATATAATAGTTATAAAATTATTAAAGTTACTCTACTTTCAAAAAGGGAAAGTTTTTATTTTTGCCAGATTAAAAATATCCTTCTTGTTGCTATGGATAAAGCTGCTATTAAAAAAGTTATTGATAGATTTATTTCTAAAAATAATTTATTAGAAAATGAAAATTATTTACAGGTGCGATCACAAATTGGAGATAAAAAAACATTATCAGTTTATTTTAATATGAAATATATATTAGATGAGATGAACAGAATTAGTCCTGATCTTTATAAAAGCATGCAATCATTGTTAATTCTTTCTATTGCGGGTATTGACTTAGAAATTGCAGAAGAAACAATCTTGATTAATGGTTTCTTTTCTACTGAGTCTAAAGACATGGATGTTAATAAGTTATTTTTATCAACCCCAAAAAAAAATATATCATTTGAATTATTGCCTGAAAAAACTGATTCTTTTATATCTATAACTTTTGATAATTTTCAGGATATCTGGAATTATTATAAAAGAATCTTAAAAAGTACAGGGCAGAAGGAAAAATATCAAACTTTGAAAAAGACAGAGCAGACTATTGAAAAAATGTTAAATTTATCCCTTGAGGAATTACTTTTTTCATGGCTGGATGATGAGATTACTTTTGGCTCTGTTTCAGGATTTAAAGATCCTGTTTCAATTATTTCTATTAAAAATTCGGATATGATAGATCAGTCCATAAAAAAATTACAGAAAAAAAATATATTAAATAAATTTTCAAAAGTAAAATATAAAGAATATACACTTTATCAAATCCAATTATCATCTTTTTTTCGTTTCTTATCAGATGTTATTTCCCCTGACCTGTCCCTTCCATATTATACTGTTTATGATGACTTTATAATATTAAGTAAAAATAAAGAATTAATAAAATTTGTTCTTGATTCTCTGGATAAGGATGATTTATTATATTATAATAACAAAGTAAAAAAATTAACTTCTTATATAAAAAAAGGGAATATAATTACTTATTGGGACATTTCCCGTAATTCTGATCTTTTCTCCCGTTCAAAGAATTTATTTACAAAAATTATTAAAAATTATAACTATGGCATGGCATCAATAAATTTTTCAGACAAAGGATTAAAAACTAAAATTATTATTACAGAACCTCAAAAAGAGCATATTAAACTGGTAGAAGGTTGGCCACTTGAATTTGACTCTACAGTCTGGACCACGCCTCTTGTTTATAATATTGATAATAAAAATCTTGATGAGATTATAATAGGAACAGAAAATGGCAAAATATATTTAACTGATTTATTTGGTGACATTAAATTAAATTGGCCAGTTAAAGTAGATGGAAAATTAACAACTTCTCCTTTTCTTTTAAAAGAAGGTAATACTGATATAGCAATTGGGACTGCTTCTTCTTCAGGCAAAATTTATATATGGAATAAAGAAGGTGTCTTAAAAAATAATTTTCCTCTTGATATTGATATAAAAGGTCATGCCATGGCATCTCTTGTAGGGGATTTGAATAATGATAATTCTCCGGAAATTATTATTTCCGGGGATAAAGGAGAAGTTTATGCCTATCATTCTGATGGCAGCATTATGCCTGGTTTTCCAGTGCAGCTTAAGGAAAAAGTTAAGTCAGATATTTTTTTACTTAATTCGGATTTATATAATGGGAAAGAAATTATGTGTTCTACATATGGTGATAATGGATATATTTATTTTATTAATAATACAGGTACAATTAATGAAGAAAACATTTTTGCATCTGGTTCGGTTTGTAATTTATCAACGTCAGTGGCAAATTTATCCCAGGGCAAGATTTCTATAATTCAATTAACCAGGGATGGGAAACTTTTCATCAGGAAAAAAGATGGAAGTTTTGCTGGAAATTTTCCAATTGATTTAAAACAAAAATTTGTAACTCCCCCAGCTGTTTCTGATATTAATAATGATGGCTTACAGGAGATAATAGTTATATCCTCTAAAGGAATGTTGTCTGTTATTAAAAATACAGGAAAAATTTTATCAGAATATCTCTTTGATTTTCGACCTGTTGAAAATGAGAAAATTCTGCTTTTTGATATAAACAAAAATGGTATTAAAGAGATTATTATTCCTGATGCAGATGATTATATTAGATTTTATACTAGTAATGGAAGATTATTATTTAAATTAAAAGGCTCAACAACCCCTGTTATTAAAGATATGGATGGTGATGGAAGATTAGAGATTGTAACAGCAGGGGATAATAAAAAAGTATATTTATATAAAATGCCTTGATTTTGATATATAGATAATAGATGGTAAAAAGCCAGATAATAATACTTATATTTTTATTTCTTTTAAATGTTTTTCTAATGATTGCATTTATCCTGAATAAGGAAGAAGATTCAACTTCAAAGGAGCTTTCATTATATTATACAACCAACAATCTGTTGACTTTATATATTAATTTGTTTTATTTTAAATTATATAAGGGCATCTTGAAAAACCTCTTATTTTTTATTTAAATGTAGTTTTTCAAGATATTAATGCCCTGTATGGGAACAACATTATATAGTAAATCGATGTTCCCAAAACAAAAAATAAATGGTTTGTAATTTATGAAAGTATTAATTATATTTTTGATATTATTAAGTAATCTGTGTTTTCTATATGCTGAAGATATGGTTCTGGATAAATATTTAAAAGCAGTTGAAAAAGATCCGGGGGATTATGAAATTTACAATAAAATTGGTTTATACTATATTGATAAAAAAAATCATCAGGATGCCAGGAATTATTTTGTTAAAGCAGTTATTTTAAATAATAATTATTATGATGGTTATTATAATCTTGGATTACTATATTATAAACTGAATGGTTATAATAAAGCAATAGTTAATTTTAAAAGAGCAGTATCTATAAAAAAAGGCTCAATTAATTTATATGTTATTATTATTCATTGTTATTTAAAATTAAATAAATTAACATGTGCTAAAGAATATTATAGAAATGTTAGTCAGGAATTTAAAAAAGAGAATTATAAATTATTAAATTGCGGTGGAATTATTGAACTGTTATCTAAGAACTATAAAGAAGCACGGGAATTATTTATAAAAGCCTTAAAGATAAAAGATGATAATAAAATAAAAAATAATCTGGCTATTAGTGAATACTATGCTGGAAACAGGAAGAAAGCAAAAAAAATCCTTAGAAGTATAGGAAGTGATTTAAATATAATGAAAGAAAATTATAAGATGATAAAATAAATATATTTGAGAAATAGATATCAGGAGGAATTTTTAATGATAGGAAAACAGATAAGACTTGAGCGGATTATGAACAGGAATACAGATAAAACTATTATTGTACCTATGGATCATGGAGTTACTGTTGGCCCTATTCATGGATTGATTGATATGAAAAAAACAGTAGATTCCATTGTTGAAGGTGGAGCTAATGCAATTATATTACATAAAGGAATTGTTAATGGAGGACATCGTGGCGGGGGTAAAGATGTAGGCTTAATCCTTCATCTCAGTGCTTCAACATCACTAGCAATAGATTCCAATGCAAAGGTTGAGGTTTGTACTGTTGAGGAAGCAATACAATTAGGTGCTGATGCTGTTTCCATACATGTAAATTTAGGTGCAGAAACAGAAAGTGATATGCTGCGTCATTTTGGATATGTGGCAAAAAAATGTTTAATCTGGGGGATGCCATTACTTGCTATGATGTATGCCCGTGGGAAAAATATTAAAAATGAGTACGATGCAAAAATAGTTAAGCATGCAGCTCGTGTTGGTGCGGAACTGGGAGCAGACATAGTAAAAGTTAATTTTACAGGAAGTGTTGACTCCTTTCATGAAGTGGTTATTGGCTGTCCTGTTCCTGTAATTATTGCTGGTGGTGAAAAAATGGAGGGCGATAAGGAAGTTCTCAAGATAGTTGAAGAATCCATTCAGGCAGGTGGAAATGGTGTTTCTATTGGAAGAAATGTTTTTCAGCATGATAAACCATCAGAAATTTTACAAAAAATTTCAAAAATAGTCCATGCAGCAAAAAATCAATAAATATCCTTTTAATGAGTATTTTTTTTCCACACAGGGTGAAGGCTTTCACATTGGGAAATTAGCATTATTCTTTCGGTTTGGCAGATGTAATTTAAGATGTAAATTCTGTGATACAAAAGCTGCATTAGATAAATATACATTTTTAACACTTCAGAAGATAAAAAATATTTTAAAGAAATATATTTCTAAAACAAATTATTTGATTTTAACCGGTGGAGAACCTCTTTTATATGATTTAAAAGAAATTATAAAATATGCTAAAAAATTAAAATATGTGATAGCAGTAGAAACAAATGGAACATTATATCAGGATTGGCTGAAAAATATTGACTGGCTGACTGTCTCTCCTAAAAAACAAGGGGAGATAAATAAAAAGGTTTTAAAAATGGCTGATGAATTAAAGTTTGTAATTCAGAAAAAGAGTGATTTTACATTTGTAGAACAATTTATGCCCTTTTTTCCAACATTTTTAATGCCTGTAGATAATAATATAAAAATAGCAGAACTTATACTTAATTATATTAAAAAAAATAAATCTACAAATTGTATAAGGCTTGGTATTCAAATGCATAAAGTGTATAATATAAAGTAGGGGATGGGGACGATATTATATCCTCATAATATCATCCCCTTTTTGGACTTTTTGGGAAAAAAAGAATAAAAGCATTTATAATAAATGCTCCTATAATAATTATATTTCCTTCTTTTTTATTGCCTGTCATTGTTATTATTTTTCCATATAAAGCAAACAACCCTCCGCATAACATAGCAAGTGTGCTCTGGATTTTGCCTGTCCTATATTTTAAAAGTCCTGCTGCTGTAGGAATTATAAAGGCTCCGGAAAAAATTGAAAGAGCAATCAGCAAGGAACTAATTATCGATGTTACTTTTAAGGCAAGGAGCATGCTTAATATGCCTATTATTAAAATAAATCCTCTTGTGATTTTAATAGAGGACTTTTTCTCCAGATTTTTTTTAAATAGTTCACTTATAATGCTGGATGCTGTCAGAAGAGTAGTGTCAGCCGAAGACATAACTGCTGATAATAATGCTGCAGCCATTAAGCCTAATCCCCATGAAGGAAGTATTGCATTTAATGTGTAGATGAGAGCTGATGTTTTCCCTGCACTTGCAATAGGAAAATATTGTGCTGCATAAACTCCTATAAAGGATAAAATAAAGGCAAAAGGTATCAGGATAATAGCAGTAAGCAGAACACTTTTGTTTGCTGTTTTTTCGTTTTTAGCACAAAACAGGCGTGAATATATATCCGGGCCCACAAAAAAGGTTGAGGAATAAGTTAAGAAAAGTATAGTAAGATCAAAAGGATTAAATTTATTATTAAATGGAAATGATAAAGGTGTTAGCTCTCCAAAGGAGATATTGAGTTTTTTAACAGCAAAAAAAGATGTTACTAATAATCCTGAAAAAATAAATAAAGATTGAAATATGTCTGTTTTTATTATGGAGACCTGACCCCCAAGTATAGTGTATATAATAAATATTGCCCCACAGAGTAAAACCCCCTGTATATATGTAAGATTAAAAAACCATGTTAGGATTTTTGAAGCACCAATAATCTGGGCAGCTACTATTCCAATCCATGCAATTGGAATAATAATTGAGGATATGATTTTTGCTTCTTTTCCATAGAAATCTTTTAAAAGTTCAGGAAGTGTATATTTTCCATATCGTCTTACATATTTTGCAATAGGAAAAAGAGCAAAAAGTCCTAAAGAAGCTGACAGCATCATCCAACTGGATGCCCATCCTAATGACAAACTTAAATTAACAGTGCCCAGAATAGCAGAGCTTCCCAATATGGTAGCTAGTAAACTTCCTGTTATTCCCCATATACTTCCTTTTTTTCCTGCTGTATAAAAATCATTAGAAGATTTTATTTTAAATGCTGAAAATATTCCAATACTTATCATAACAGCAAAATAAAATATTAAAAATATTATTTTAATCATGAGATTATCTTATCCACTTAAAATCAGAAGTCAAACTTTGGGGACGGTGGGTTCTTTTTTAAAATTTGTTTAAAAGTACGCCACCGCCCCCAAAATTTTAAACATGAGAAAAAAAAATTTTTATTTTTATTTTTTATTATAAAATGTTTTTTTGTAGAAAA
>CBDVEP010000010.1:0-37220 GCA_965373035.1 uncultured bacterium | reverse complement strand
AGACTAAAGTCTTAACTCCTACACTACAATTTTAGAAAATCTAAAATATTACATAATCAAAATAAAGGTACTAAATCTGTAATTAGACGAGCCTAAAGGCTCTACTCCTTTTAAATATTAAGATTGTTTGATTTTATAGTTAATTTTTTTTAAATATTTTTCTAATATTATTGAAGCTATAATAACTAATGGCAAAGAAATAAAAAGCCTGACTAATGTAAATTTTATTCCTATAAATGATGCTTCAAATGCTGTCATTGGAATTCTGCAAACTGATGCTGCTCCTATATAAGTAAAAACAACACTGAGTTTAGCATTTTTATTATATAAAGAGTAAGCAATTGGAAAAGCAACATACACACCTCCTACTGCAGTACCTGCAAGCAGTATTGCCCATATATATCCCCTGATGCCGGACTCATGACCTAAATGTTTTTCAACTGTTTCCCGCTTTACCCATACTTCAAACAAACCTATTAATATAAAAATACAGGGCACTATCTTAAACATATCCATTGAAAGGGAAATAAAATTATTACCAATTTCTTTTCCGGATTTAAAATTCAAAATAAATGAAATAATTAAAAAAAGGATATAACATAATATGCCAATTTTAATAATAATATTCTTTTTCATTAAAAAATTTCCCTGAAAAAAATTCCTGTTGCTACAGCTACAATAACAGCTATAAAAAAACTGACTACATTTCTTATTATAGTTAATTTTCTTCCAAAATATTTTTTTTCTATTGGATAAGTAATAATACCAACCATCATCAGTGTTGTTGTAAAGGCTGATATAACCATATATAATACGCCTTTTTTTAATAAAATCCCAGCTAAAGGAAAAGCAATAAAACCAGGCATTATTGTTATGGAGCCAAAAAGTAAAGCAAAAAGTACTCCTGTGAATTTATTTTTATTTCCCAGATAATTTAAAATAACTTTATCAGGAATAAGAAAAAGGATTATTGAGATAAAAATAAGCATTACTAAAAAGGCAGGTAATATATTTATAAATTCATTAAATGCTATTTTAATTGCCTTAAAAGTCTTTTCCCGATTTGCAATAAATGAAATAATCAATCCTATCCCGGTAAATATATATATCCAATACATAAAAGTTTCCTCTTAAAACAACATTTCCTTAATATCATATCCTCTGAAAAACTTCATAGTAATTATTAAAAACATTAAGTAGTTCACCCTTAAGTAGCCGAGGCTTAAGCCTCGGCTACTTAAGGGTGAACTACATTCATTTTGCCACAAAATTTTAAGAGAATACTTAATATCCTATTAAATATAAAATTGTACCTATTCCAATTCCTATAATGAAATTAAATAATTTTATTAACATAGAATCTTTAATGCTGTATGATAAAAGCGGGAGCATTCCATGCCCATCCTGTATAATAGAGCTTGTCAAAAGTACGGAAAATGGTATTATTCCTTTTGCAAACATCATTACAAATATTATATGAGGACCTGAATCAGGTATTATAGCTATTAAGCCGGCAATCACAAGAACATAAAACATGTGTGATTTTATAAAAGTCTCTAAATTTAAAAACTTCAAGCCAACATCTACCAGGAGCAAGGCACTGAAACTCCATAAAAATATTTTCCATAAATGCTTTTTAGCAATATGATTCCAGATATGTTCTTCTAAAAAATGATCTGGAACTGTAATGACTATAAAACCTGCTAACATACTAAGTGAAAGAAAGGTTACTCTTTTCCAATTCCATTCCTGTGGACCGATTATACCTGTTATTAAACTATAAAAAATACCGGATAAAAAAATTAAAATCAAGAACCTTACAAATGACATTTTCTTTATATGAGCAACTACCTCTTTTAAATTTAAACAACGGCATTCATCCTCTTTATGAATATCAGAAAATTCACATTTCAAGCTTGTTTTAATTTTTAAAACAGGGAGTAATTTATCTGTAATATAGGCAAAAAAAATCCCTAAAATAAACAGGATTCCAAATAATAACAAAGCTTTTTGAGGGAACATAGCTAACATTATAAATGCTTCATCACCACTGGTTGCAATCATTCCCCCTAAAATAGCACCAAAAGAAATAATACCCCGAATATAAAAAGAAACATTCATAAAAGCCCCCAGACATCCTGGGGTTGCACTTAAAAAGGAGGTTATAGAATACTGTCTGAATTTACTTCCTTTTATAAACTTGTTCATTTTTCCTTTAGTTAATACATTAATATAATCAATCACCATCATCATTACAAACACAAAAAAGGTTATCATTACTGCATGTTTGAAATTATGTATTATAATATCCAAAATTAATTACCTCTTTTTTAAGTTTTTAAATTTCTGCTTTTTGTTGTAAAATAAACAATTTTTTAGTTATCAGTTTTTTTATTACCTGACTTTCTAATATTCCAATTACTTTATTCTTATCATTTTCAATTGGTAAAAACTCTATACCTATCTTATTCATTATTCCTATAGCATCAGCAAGTGGGGTATTTTGATTTACATGTACAGATAAAGGAGTCATAATATCAGCAGCTAAAATAATATTATTAAGATGCGGCAATGAAAAAGAATTTTTAATATTTTCAAACCCTACAACTCCTACTAACCTCTTTTTATTATTAACAACAGGAAAATATGAATTATTATATTCACTAAATAAATTTAATATTTTGGATAATTTCATTTCCTCAAGGAGCAAAGGAACTTTTTTATCCATAACTTCAAAAACCTTTGTTTTCTTAATTAAATCTTCTTCTGTAATGTTTAATCCAACTTCATTTGCTTTGGAAACTGCCATCTTTATTAAAGGAGGACCAATTATTTGAACAATAAATGTTGTAGTTGCTATAATAATTAATATTGTTTCACCAATTATTCCCGGGAATCTTTGGCTGGCAATTATTGATAAACCTATTGCCACACCTGACTGACTGAAAAGACAGAAAGGAAGATATTTTCGCAATTTTTCAGGAGCTTTTGAAATTTTACTGCCTAAAACCGTTCCAATTGTTTTTCCTGCTGTCCTTCCAAATATAAAAATTAAAATAAAAATTAAAAGCATAAAAGATAAATTTTGAATTTGTATTTTAGCACCAACAAAAACAAAAAATAAAACATAAACAGGTGGAGCAAATTTTTTTATTAATTTAAAAATAACTTCACTTTTTTTAAGTGCTATATTTGAAAATGTTACCCCCATGATTGTTGCTGCCATAAGCATATCTACTTTAATAATTAGTGAAAGCCCTAATATAAAAACAATTAACCCTATTGAAAAAACAAATATATGTTCTTCTTCAGTATGCTTTTTTAATAATTTTGCTAATATAATGCCGCTTACTATTCCAATTATAGAAGCAACTCCTATTTCATATATTGGTTTAATAATATTTAATAATAAATTAGTATGACCTTTGCTTAAAAATGCTGCTGCAATACTTGAGCATATTGCAAATAAAAATAAAGCTAAAACATCATCCAGAGCAACAATGCCTAAAACAGTTGTAGTAAGGACACCTCTTGTTTTATATTCCCATAATACATCAGTTGTCCCGGCAGCAGCTGTGGCAGCAGAAATTGAGCCAAGAAGAAGTGATAATACAATTATAATTTTTAAAGGTAAAAAAAAGGCTCCGAAAATTAAAAAAAATATACTGACAAAAAAAAACGAACCTAATGCTTCAAAGAATAAGATATATGTAAACTGTTTTCCGAACTTTTTAAAAATTGATAACTTTAATTCCCCGCCTAAAGTAAAACTTATTAAGCCCAAAGCAAAATAATTAATTGGCTGAAGGTTATTTAAAATTTTTAAATTTATAATTTTAAAGCCTGTTTCCCCTAATATTATTCCTATAATAATATATCCAACAACCTGGGGAATCTTGATTTTTTGAAAGATCCTTCCTCCTATGGTTCCCCCAAAAATCGCCAATCCCAGTAGAAATAATATGTTTATTTCATGCAGTGATATCTTATTAATAAAAATTTGAATTATTTCCATATATTATTCTGCATCTAAAAATAGATTATGAATTTTCTCTATAGAATCAGCTTTTATTAATTTTTCTCTTATTTTATCATTTTTCAGTAATGATACAATGCCTGACAAAATCCTAAGATGCCTTTTATGTTGATTTTCCGGAACTAAAATCATTATTACAATTTTAACATTTTCATTATCTATTGTTTCATAATCAATAATACCATTACGGTTTATCCCAATAGCAATAAGAGGTTTTTTTATTTCTGTAAAACGAACATGAGGAATACCTATTCCAAGACCAACTCCTGTACTCATTATCTTTTCTCTATAAAAAATTTTTTCTTTTAATTTGGCAATATTAATACGCAGTTTTGATAATTTTATTAAATTAAGTAATTCTTCAATTATTTCAGGTTTTGTATTTTTTGTAAGAATACAAATATATTTTTTTGAAATATATTTTTTATAATCCATTTTTCCCTTGTAATATATCCAGGCTGTCGATTTAATGAAACTTTTTGTATTCTCTGAAAATTTCGCGGCAAAATCAATGTAGATCACTTAAGTAGCCGAGGCTTAAGCCTCGGCTACTTAAAGGTGACCTACTTAATGTTTTTAATAATTACCATGAAATTTTTCAGTGGATAAAACTTTTTTACTATTTTCTCAATTTAATTGCTACATCCTGTGAAGCTAAAACCAAAGGATACATTGTTGGTGAAGTTGTCAGATAAGGATGTGTTGCCATCTGCAATGTTTCAAGCTCTGAAAAAGAAACCCTTTTTTGTACTGAAATTCCAATAGCATTTATCAATTCTCCACATGAAGCACCGCCTGCGACCTGACCACCCATAAGCATTCCTGAATGTTCTGCAAAAATTAATTTTACTTTTATTTTATTTGCCCCGGGCAGTTTCCCCGGATGTTTATCCATTCCTTCAAAATTTCCTGTTACAACCTGGAACCCTTCTTTTTTAGCAGTTGTCTCTGTTAAACCGGCAGAACCAAGTACCAGACCATCAACATAAGTTGAATATATACCAATTGCACCCTTAATTTCTCTAATTACATTTAATTGATACAGATTTGCTCCGGCAATTCTAGCTTCAGCAGTTGCCATTGAAGCAAGCATAACTGGAGTTTCTTTTCTGGTAAAAAAATCTTTTTTACTGGCACAATCACCAACTGCAAATATATCAGGATCAGTTGTTCTCATATACTCATCAGTCCAGATACCCTTTTTTTTACCTAAATCCAAACCTGCATTTTGTGCTAATTCTGTATTTGGAACTCCACCAACTGCTGAAATAACCAAATCAACTTCTATTGTATCACCATTTGACAGGCGAACTTTTTCAACTTTTTCATTACCTATAAATTCTTCAACTTTAATACCGGTTAACACATTTACGCCTTTGGATTTTAATTTTTCTTCTGCTAAATCAGCAAACTCTTCATCAAATGAATTTGCAAGTAATTTTGGAAACATCTCCACTATATAGGTATTTTTATTTAATTTAGAAATCTCATCAGCAAACTCTATTCCTATAAAACCTCCGCCTAAAACCAAAATGTTTTCTGATTTTTTTATGTTTTCCACTAGTTCATCAAGATATTTCATATCTTTATAAATAAAATAAATCCCTTTTTTATCTATTCCAGGTATAGGAAGTGAGACAGGGGAAGAACCAATTGCAAGAACTAATTTTTCATAACTATATGTATCACCTTTTTTTGTTTGGACAGTTTTATCTTTTGGTTCTATTGTTGTAACCTCATCTATAACAGCTTCTATATTATTTTTATCTAATGAATCATAACTTAAAATATTTTGTTCGGAAGATTCCAAACTTGCAATTACATAAGGAATTCCACAGGGAATAACACCTTTTTCCTTGTCTCGTATAAGCATAACCTTTTTATCCGGATAATACTTTCTTGCAGTAACAGCAGTTACTACTCCTGCTGGTCCACCGCCAACTACTAATACATTTGTTTCTTTTGCCATTTTTTATCTCCTTTAAAATAATAAATTATTAAACAAAATAAAATGTAATACTATATTTTATTTTTCAAATGTCAATAAAAAATTACAGCACATTTGATAATCGATTAGTTACACATCTTATAAGCAATAAAGTAGGGGAGACTAAAAGTCTCCCCTACTTTCCCCTACAGTTGTGGTTACATAAAATGCGGTAACTGACCCAATATAATCATTTATACTTCAATTGTCATTCCTGCTTTAATTTTGATAAAATTATCCCCATACTCTTTCCTGAATAACTGTAATGCCTCTGTTCCTGAACAATGGCAGGGTCCTGCCATTGTTATATTAAACTTTTTAAAATTTTCAATAATAGAGATGATTTCATCTGCAGAGTTTCCTTGTAAATGAAACCCGCCCATAACAAGATAAATATCACCAATAATATTCATTTTTACATTTTCTATAATTTTAATAATTCCAGGATGTGCACAGCCTGTAATTATTGTTAATCCTTTTTCTGTTTTTATAACCATTGACTGTTCAGCTATTTTATTCAATCCATATTTTCCTTCAATTTCTCCTGTAGTATATATATCTTCACTGATTTGAGTAAATTTATCAGCTTCTATCAATTGAGTTTTATAAAACTGAACTTTATTTTTAAATTGTCTGCTAAAACCAGGACAACCATATACTTTAACCTTATGATTTTCTATAAGGATATCCCATAACCCGCCTGTATGATCCCAGTGGTCATGAGAGATAACTATTGTTTCTAAATCAGTTATTTTTATTCCCATACTTTTCATGTTTGAAAATAATGAGCTTGACTTTTCTCCCGTGTCAAACAAAATCTTATCATCAATTAAACAGGAAAAGCCCCAGCCAGCTGTAAAATTTTTATCAGGTGCAGTATTATCAAAAACTATTTTAATCTTCATGATTCACTTCTCTTGTAGACTCTTTTTATTTAATGTATTATCTGATAAAATATAATCACCAACTTTAGCCTTAACATGCCTTGCTATTACAGGACATTTAGCCATAAACAGGAAAAAAATCGAACGATCTTCCCCTGATAATCCTTCAAAATTACCCTGTCCCTTGCTTATAACCATATCTGCTTCTTTATAAATTTTTAAAAATTTATCTGAACATAAACAAGTAATAACAGCAGGGGCTGCACTTCCGGAAGAAATAACTTCAGCAACCCTGTCAATCCCGCATGTATGAGCATCTTCAATCAAAACATCATTAATGATAGGTTTATCCCTGACAGCAAAAATAATTTTTTTATTTTTATCAATCTCTTTAATCTGTTCAATTAAAACCCTGTCAAAAACTATCTCACCTGCATTGTCGCCTAAGTAAAGAATAGTTGAAGCATTTTCAACTCTTTGCCTGAATGATTGATAATCAAATAATGCTTTTCTCTCTTTAAAAATTGTTTCTTCTTCATTAATCATAATTTTTTCAAGTTCTTTATCGACATTTAATGAATTTTTTGCTCCATAATCAATAATATTCCCGGCAATGGCTAATTCCACGGCTGTTAGTAACTGGTCAGAAGAATTTAGCACTTTCTTTTTTAACTGTGGATAAAGTGCAAGTGCAAGTTTATTGCTTTTAACTTTTTTATCATAATACGGGTCATTATTACCAGTCATATTTTTAATTATCTTATGAAAGGTCATCCCCATTTGAGGAGGAGTTGAAGTCAAAGAAAATTTCGGTACTATTTGTGCCAACTTATCTAATATTTTTTTCTGTGTCTTGGAGTCTGCACCGGCAATCCTTGCTGCTTCAAGTGCCTGCCTGAAAAAACATGGAATACAATCTAAGTATGTTTTCATATATTTACTATTCTAACCTCTCATCAATTGTTCCATCCGGAAGCATGTTGTCAGGATGATACTTGCCTTCCTCTTCCATTTTTTTTCGAATACATCTGGAATTATCACCAAGACAGTAACTTTCTATCCATTTTTTATCCAGTTTACCATTTTCATAAAATCTTTTTAAAGGACAGACATTAAACCATACACATGCTTTCTTAGAAACAAAATTTAATTTTTCAGAAAAATTATTTATTCTCTCCACAATTGCTTCCAACTTTATCAAGACCATATCCTTTTCCAGCACCCGGGTTACATAAACTTTCCCCACCTTTTAATGTTCCGTTTAATATTTTATCAATAACTTCATCAATTTTACCCTCAATCCCCATTATTGTTTTTATGCTGAATGAATCAAAAAGCTGGCTGGCTTTCATTCCCATTCCACCTGCAATAATGGATGATACTCCATGCTTATGTAAAAATTCAGGTAAAAACCCTGGATGATGACCGGGATTATCAATAACTTCTTTTTTTACTAAATTGCTGCCATCAATTTCAACAATAGTAAAGGATGGGCATCTGCCAAAATGAGCAGATACAAAATCTCCATCTGTAGATATTGCTATTTTCATCTTTTCCTCCTTATGATACTATTTTAAGATATTCCATATTTTTTTTATTTCTGCTGTAACTTCATTATCAACAAAGTCAACTACCGGCTTGTTTTCAATCATTGATTTAATAACAAGTCTGTTATAAGGAATTTTACCGGCTACTGTAATGTTTTTTTCCTTACAAATATTTTCTATCTTTTCAGTAATCTCTTTATTAATATCAAATTTATTTATACATACCAATGTTTTTATTTTAAAATGTTCTGTAAGCCCTGCAATTCTCATAAAATCATGCTCACCTGAAAGTGTTGGTTCAATTACTATTAATGCCGTGTTTGTACCTGAAATAGAAGCAATAACAGGGCATCCAATTCCCGGTGAACCATCAATGATTATAAAATCATTCTTTTTTTCCTCTGCCAGTTTAAATGCTCTTTTCCTGATTTCAGTTACAAGTTTACCGGAATTGCCTGCTCCTGGATATAATTTTGCATAAAAAAATGAGCCATATTTTGTTTCTGATGAAAATATTTTTCCATTAGGTGTATCAATCATAGTAATTGCACCTAAGGGGCATACAACTTCGCATACTCCACAGCCTTCACATTTAACTGGATTTACTTTATAATCAGAAATAGCATCAAACCGGCAATTTTCCATACATTTACCGCATTGCTCACATTTTTCCATATCAATGTAAGCATTTTTTAATCCAATAAAATCTTCCTCTTTTTGAATATCCGGATTTAACAAAAGAAACAAGTCCGCTGCATCAACATCACAATCACACATTATCTTGTTTTCTGCCAGTGATGCAAATGATGCAGTTAATGTGGTCTTTCCTGTGCCGCCTTTTCCACTAATAATAACAATTTGTTTCATTTAATATTATCCTTAATTTGTATCCTATGAAAAATTTCATGGTAATTATTAAAACCATTAAGTAGCCGAGGCTTAAGCCTCGGCTAAAAAGCCACGGAGACACAGAGGCACTGAGAAATAAAAAAAGTATTTTTAAAATCATATTAAATTCAATAAAAATCATCCATCGTTTGATTATATTTAACAATTTTCCATTAAATATTATAACATTTTCTTAAGTAGCCGAGGCTTAAGCCTCGGCTACTAAAAGGGTGATCTACATTGATTTTGCTGCAAAATTTTTCAGAGAGGATACCTTAATTTTATCATATAATTCTTTAAACTTAAATTTATATTCAGGTAATGCAGATATAAGAGACTCTCCTTTAGAATATGCTTCTGCTATTTTTCTGCTATATGGTATTTCCATTAAAACTTCAATATTATCATTAAGACAATACTGTTTTACTTTATCATCACCAATATCTGACTGATTAATAATAACGCCATATCTAATATTCATTTTTTTTACAACACCAACAGCTAATTTTAAATCATTTAATCCAAATGGTGTAGGTTCTGTTACAAGAATACAAAAATCACTTTCTTCAACTGTTTCTATCATGGAACAGGATGTACCAGGCGGTGAATCAATAATAACAGGTGAAGTTTTTGAAATATAACTTTTTAATTTTTTTATTATTGGAACAGATGAAGGCTGTGTAATATTCAAAAGCCCATCTAAAAACTCTATACTTCCGGAAACACCTTTCCTGATTTTTCCAATGGTTGTTTCATATTCTGATATGGCTTTCTGGGGACAGACAATTTTACACCCTCCGCAGCTATGGCATATTTCAGGAAAGACAAGAACTTGTTCTTCAAATACAGCAATAGCATTATACTGACAAAACTGGGCGCATTTTCCACAGAAATCGCAAAATTGATAATTCACTTTAGGTACTAAAACTTTTACTTTTTCTATGTTTTTTATAGAAGGCTTTAAAAAAATATGTGCATTTGGCTCTTCAACATCACAGTCAATAAATTGAACATATTTCACTGCTTGTGCCATATTAACAGCTACAGTTGTTTTGCCGGTACCTCCTTTTCCACTTGCAATTGAAATTATCATATATTCATATTACTCATCTTTAAAACCAAAATGTGATGCCACATTTGACTGCTCTGCTAATTTATATTCACCTGTTAAATATTTATCAATAGCATTTTTAACATCACCTGAAACACCCACAGCCACTCCAATTTTAGCAGCACTGAGAGTACTCATGGCATTAGGTCCTACATTGCCTGTTAGTAATACTTCTGCACCTTTATCCTTTACTAACTGAGCAGACTGTATGCCTGCCCCGCCTGATACTGATATTGATTCATTGGATATAGCTTCAAATTCTTTTGTTTCCGTATCAAAAATAATAAAATATTGACATCTGCCAAAACGGCTGTCAACATCTGATTTTAAATCCGGCCCTGTTGAACTAATTGCTATTTTCATCATCTCCTCCTTTTGTTAATGTCAATGAAATAAGGAATATGGAATTGAATTTAGAGAGGAGCAGCGCCTTTAGGCTCGTTTTACACGGGGCTAAAGCCCCTACTCCAAAACTAATTATGCTTAATTCACTAACATTGTTCTCTTTGTATAGTATGTAGGGAGGGTTTTAAACCCTCCCTTACATGATTTTTTATTAAATTACCACTGAATTACTACTATATTACCTTTATCAAATTCGTGTTTATTCGTGGCTAATTTTTCGATACTATTTTTACTTTTTCGTTTCATGATTTTGTTTTTCTAATTCTTTGATTCTGTCTCTGGAAAATTTAATCTGATTTTCAAGTTCTGTAATCTGTTCTTTTAAGAAATTAGTTTCTTCCCGAGGTTCGATTTGAGGCGAAACCTGTGGGTTATAAGCATAAGGATAAGGAGCAGCAAAATTTCCTCTAAAGCCTCCCATTCTACCGCCGCCCCAAACTCTGCCTCTACCTCCTCCTCGTGGATATCCGCCTCTTCCTGCCCCAAAAAAGCCTCTGCCTGCGCCTTGATTCACATATCCTGGTGCAGAATAACCGGCACAATAACCTGCAGCTCTTCCTGTCATTGATCCTTGTCCAAAAGGACCTGTTCCATTTCCTGCTGGCATAATAAATCACCTCCTTTTTAAAATTTAAAAATTACTTCTACCATGTCTCCATCTTCCTACACCTCTGCCTGGTCCTCTTCCATAACCGCACTGGAAACTTAAATCAACAATGTTACTGCTTCCACATTCAGGACAGACTTTTGGTATCTTTTCCCTTTGTTTAAGATTCCATATAAAATTACAATTTCTACAAGAAAATCTGTTATTTAATAAAACAAAATTACCGCCTGAAATCCTTATTGCTTTTCCATTTACTAATGCATCAGATATTTTTTTATGTGCACTGTCTAAAATCCTTGTAAATGTTGGGCGTGATATCTTCATTTGCACTGAAGCTTCATTATGTTTTAATCCTTCATAATCAGATAATCGTATGGCTTCATATTCCTCTACAGTAAGTATCACCTGCTGTAATTGAAACATAGGAATACCCTGTGGTTTAAAATAAACTACAAAAGGCGGGTGCATTACTTCTCTGTCTTTTTTAGGTTTTGTCATAAAAATATCTTAATGAACTATGGTTCTTTAATAATATATGAACTATAGTTCATTTGTCAAGTTTTTTATTTTTTTCTTGACTTTTTTTTAAAAAATCATAAAATTATAGACTAAACTATATTTTAAAGGATGTTCTATTATATGAATACTATTAAATTTATCTTTGAATTTATAAACCGAGGCGGACCTGTTAACTGGGTTATAACATTATTTTATTTTATTTCTTTTGCAATTATACTGGAAAAAGCTGTTTATTTCTTTAAAACAAAATACTCTTTTAATGAAATAACCTCTTTACTTACTGATAATAATCTAATAAACATAATGAAAAATGATTTAATTAACAAATATAAAAATTCCCAGGTTGTTATAATTTTAAAAAAATATATACAAAATAAAAACAAAAAACCAAAAATTTTTAATGAAATAATTGAAGAGAAAGGTTTTGAAGTTGTCCAGGAAATGGAAAAACATATATGGATATTAAGTGAAATTGGACATATTGCTCCACTTCTTGGTCTTCTGGGAACTATAACAGGGTTGATAAAAGCATTTCACAAAATTTCTCAAATGGGTGGTGATGTTGATGTTATGGCACTTTCTTCCGGTATCTGGGAAGCAATGCTTACAACTGCTAATGGATTAATAGTAGCTATTCCTTCTTTTCTTGCTTTTAAACTATTCCAGAAAATAATAGAAAAACGAAGTGATGACATGTCTTTATTAATATCAAGACTTAATGTAATGTGTGATACCGGTGAAAAAGTAGATTTTTCAGGCAAAGTTTCAAAACACCAGGGAGATACAATCGATGATGAGGTTTAGAAAAAAAAAGAAAGAAATTCCTCATATTGAGCTGACTTCCCTTATTGATATAATTTTCATTTTACTTATTTTTATTCTGTTAAGTTCTACTTTTTTAAAACCTGTATTAAAAATAAAATTACCTGTTGCGGCTTTTGAAGAAAAAGAAAAGAGAAAGAAGGTTCTTGTGCTTTTATCAAATGATGACAGGTTATTTGTTAACAAAAAAGAGATTAATATAGATAACTTACAATATTTCATAGAAAAAGAACTTGACAGGCATCCTGATGCAGTGGCTCTCCTAAATTGTGAAGAAGACGTTGTTTATCAAAAATTTGTAACAATTATAGATATATTAAAAAACTCAGGAGTTAAAAATGTGGCGATCAGCCATAGACCCAAAAAATAAAAACAGTTTCTGGCATTATTTTTTCGCAGGAATATTTTTACATTGTATCCTTTTGTTTATCTGGGATTTAATTACTAATATCAATTATACAACAGAGGATATTCCTATTGAATTTCAATTTGTACGGCGTCATTATACAAAATTTGATCCATTATTAAAATTCAGACGAAGGCAAGTTGAAATTACTGAAGATGATATTATTGAAAAAACAAAAAGAAAGAAAAGAAAGAAAAAAATTGAAAAAGAAAAAGAGCCTGAGATATATTTTCAGTTTAAAAAGAGATACATTGACCTGGTTTATGAAAAAGTTGAAGAAAATAAATTTTACCCGGAACTGGAAAAACAGCGAGGACATCAGGGTGAAGTACATGTAAAATTTATTATTATAAAAAAAGGGTATATACAGGATTTGCAGATAGTAAAGAAGTCTCGTTATAGATATTTAAACAAATCCGCCATTGAAACAGTGAAATCATCTATTCCTTTTCCTGATTTACCTGAAAACTTAAGAAAATTAACTGTTATTATCAGTATTGAATACAGATTAAATTAAAATTTTTTGCATTAATATATAGTTTAAACTATATATTATTTATAAGGCTATATAAATATATTTTGAATTTTAAAAAAAAAATTAACAAATAAGGAGGTGGGTTATGTAAATGAAAAAAATATCTATATTAAATGTTCAAAATCAAAAAAGGAGGTAATTTAAAATGAACATTAACAAAACAATTATATTTATTCTAATTGTATTTTCAGGGTGTCTTATAATGTTGACACCACTTTTGGCACAGGAAGATGTGTCCAAACAGGAAATGAAGCAAGAAGAAGCGGACAAAGATGTCCAGCAGGAAGAAATGGACAAGGAAGCTGCACAGGAAGATACTCCTGAGGCTGAAGCACCAAAAAAAGAAAAAATTGAGGCTGGTAAAATTGTTGTTACAGGCACTAAAACTGAAGAAGATATTGAAAAGTCTGTATTAAAAACAATGGTTATTACAAAAAAAGAAATTGAAAATTTAGGTGCTTCTACTGTAATGGAAGTATTTGAATCCCTTCCGGGCATGATAATTTATGTCCATGGACATAGTTTAGTTGAACTTCAGGGATTAAGTGGAAAATATGTAAAAGTGCTTATAAATGGCATACCAGTAACAGGCAAAAGCCATGGAGGGACACCTTTAGAAACTCTCCCTGTTTCTGAAATTGAAAGAATTGAAATTGTTAAAGGTGCAACTTCATCATTATACGGTTCTGATGCACTTGGAGGGGTAATTAATATAATTACCAAAAAAAGTACTGAAGAGAAAGTGTTATTAGGAATTACCATGGATCAGCGTTATTATGATACAGAAGAGCTATATGGTGAGGCTACAGTTTACCATAAAAATCAATCTGCTGATATAAGAATAACTGCTGGATATGCTAATGATAATGGAAATAAAATTAGAACAAAGGGTTTTATGGGAGAAAGGTATTTGTATCAGATACCTTATAAAGACTTTCAAAATATAAGAGGAGATATTGCTTTTTACATGCTGAAAAATACAAAAATTGGATTAGGCGGAGGCTATTCTGTAGATGATAAAATCAGTTCAATTAATTCTTCTTTAGGAGCTTTTTCAATAGATAAAAAGTATGATGGTGCAGTTGATGTTAAACATAATTTATCAGACTATCTGTCATTAGACTTATACGCTTCTTATCGAAGGTTTGAACATGATTATCAACAATATAATACTGATTTTAACAGTTATCTTCCTAAAACCAAGTCTATTTATGATGATATTGAAGGAGAAGTAAAAGCGATTTATGATGTATGTTTATCACATTCATTATTATTAGGTGCTAACATATTACAAGAAAGACTTGATGATGATGATATAGGCGGAAAGAAGGATAGAACTGGTTATGCAGTATTTGCACAGGATAAGTTTAATCTTAATGGAAAAGATAAATTGTATGTTGTCCCTGGATTAAGATATACCTATCATGAAACATTTGGTAATGACTTTAGTCCAAAGGTAAGCATCAGATACAATTTGTTTAAAACCTTAACATTAAGAGCTTCTTATGGACAAGGTTATAAAACTCCTACATTTAAAAATAATTATTATACTACTATCCACCCTGGCTCTGATAAATTTTTAATAACAGGAAATAAAGACCTTGACCCGGAGAAATCACATTCAGCTAATTTTTCAGTAGATTATATGCCTATAAAAGCTTTTAACATTGATGGAACCTTTTTTTATAACAAAATATATAACTTGATTGGCGGTGAATTTATTGACAGGACTGGTTCTTACCAGGGTTTTCAATATTCACGTGTTTATCAATATGTCAATAAAGATGAAGCTTATACAACTGGTGCAGAATTTAAAGTAAAAGGAGAAGTACTTAAAAGTTTGCAGTATGGTATAGGTTATACTTATCTAATAGCAAAAGGTAAGACAAAAGGAGAAAATTATGAATATCTTCAGGGAAAATCTCCTCACAGTATAAAAGCTAATTTAACTTATACTGCTCCTGTTATTTCAACTATGCTGCATATAAATACTATCTGGAATGACAAACAACTGATAGGTGATGATGAATATTCACCTGAATATCTTATGGTTAATTTAAGTCTTCGGCAGCCTTTGTTTACTCATTATGAAATATATGGTGGAGTTAAAAATCTGCTGGACAATGATGAAGACTATTTTAATCTCTATGAAGGAAGAATATTTTATATAGGCGGTAAAGTTAAATTTGATGATATTGCAAAATTATTTTAATATAAGGAGGTTTTTATAATGAAAAAGATTTTAACAATAAATTTAATATTGAGCTTTATGATTTTATTTTTTTCCTGTGCAGAGAAACCAAAAAATCCATTTATTCCCAGTGATGTTACCCCATCTACCTATGGTCAGCAAACAGCAATAGTAGATAGCAATGGAGAAAACAATGTTGCTTTTTTTGATTTCTCAACAGGAACAATCACACACATTAAACACAATGTATGGGATATTGCCTTTTCAACTTCTGATCTCTCTCTTATGATTGCAAACTCAGGTAGTTATGGAATTGGTGTAAAAGTTACTAATACTGAGAGTACAGACTGGGATGCTGATTATTCCGGAAAAGCAGGAAATATCAACAAGCGTACAGAAACCAATGATAATCCTTTAAAAGACTGGAGGAATGGTACAACAAAAAAGTATGTTTATCTGGCAGAAGATGAAGAAGGGAATACTTACAAGTTTCAGGTGGATTCTATTGCTGGAAATACGTATAAGTTAAAAATTGATACTCTCGATGGAACTTCAACAACTACTATTGATGTAACTATTAATCTTGCTTATGATTATATTTATGTTGATCTTGGGACCAAGAAGGTTGTATCATTTGCTCCACCTCTTGCAGATTGGGATATAAAATTTGGCCAAACAGAAGTGTGGGTACAAATGGGCCCTTCTTTTGGGATGTGGTGTGGATTAAGCTCTATCTCTGAAAATATCGCAGGATTGATAGAATCATGCCTGGTAAAAAAGAATATTGAAGATGTAACATCAGCTTCTGGCTTGACCCTTTCTGCAAATCTTATAATTGCTACAGGTGTAGGTTCATGGTATGAATTTATTGATCCTGATGACCATTCTGCGGGGGTAAAAGTGATTCTAGAACAAACATATGTAGTTCAAACAGTTGAAGGAAATTATGCCAAATTCCAGATGCTAACTTATGATGGACCGAATGGTGAAAGTTTCTATTCTGTTTTTAAATATTATTATCAGGATGGCGGTTCACCTGATTTTTCACATTAACAAGCACATGTTTCCTCTAATTCATATAAACTGATTATCTTTTATTTTTGTAGGGGGCGGTTTAAAACCGTCCCCTGCATTAAAACTAAGAAGATGAAAAACTATGAATACTAAAGAAAATATTATTCTTGATGTAAGAGGATATTTAGAATTTTGCAAAATAAGAATAATGAAGGATATAGCAGCCATTACCAAGCCAGGGCAGATAATTAAAGTTATAACAGAAGTATCATTAAAATCAAAATTAAAAAAAGCAATATTAAATAATATTAATGGAATAGAACTTATTAAAACAATTAATCATGAAAAAAATTATTATAATTATTTCAGGAGGTACTAAAAATGAATAAATTAAAAAAAATATTCATTAATTTATATAATTATTGGATTGCGTTATTTTCAGCTTGTAATGATAACCTTAAAAGACTGGCTAACCACATTAATTTAATTTTATTTATTATGCTTATATTACCTGTTACAATTTTTTCACATTCATTATGGATAAACATAACTGATTATTATCCAAAAATCCATAGCGGCAAATTTGCATTTACAAAATTTTATATTGGTTATGGTCACCATTTTCCTGTTGATGATTTTCCTTTGTTTGAAAGATTTGAAAATTTTTCTCTGATTACACCAGATGGTACAGAAAAAAAGATTACTCCTGGTGTAAAAGACGGATTTCTTGAAACAGCCTTAAAACTTGAAAAAAAAGGAACATATATCATATCTGTATTAAAAAATCCAGGATTTTATACAATATATTTAGATAAAAAAGGTAAAATGCATCATAAACTTGTTGCAAAAACAGAGGTAAAGGTAAAAGGTAAAATAGTTACCTCGCTGTATTTTCAACAGTTTGCAAAAGCAGTAATTTGTGTGGGCAATAAACAAGATAAATCTTTTTTAAAACCTGTTGGACACAAACTTGAGATAATTCCTTTGGAAAATCCTGCAAAATTAAAAGGATGTGGCGGTCATTTTCTGCCTGTAAAGATTTTATTTAATGGTAAACCTGCTATGTTTAAAAAAGTATTTGCTACTTATTCAGGGTTTTCTTTTGACGCTGATGATTTTGCTTATACAACTACAACTGACAGGCAGGGGATTGCAAATATAAGAATTCTTTCCCGTGGTCAGTGGCTTATAAAAACAGAGATGAGACTGCCGCCTGCTGAAGATAAAAAAAATAAATGTAATGAGATTCATTATACAGCAACATTGACTGTTGGTGTGAAATAAATTTTAAATAAGGAGGCAAAAACAATGGCTAAAATTAATATTTTTTACGGTTCCACAACAGGGAACACAGAACGAACAGCAGAGCTAATTAAAAAGGAGCTGGAGAGATCAGGTAAAAATTCAGTTACACTGTCTAATGTTGCCAATGCTGACATTAAAGAAATAGAAGAAGCTGATTTTTTGATTTTAGGGACTTCTACATGGTATAATGGCGATTTACAGGATGACTGGGCAAATTTTTATCCTAAGATTGAACAATTAAATCTTAATAACAAAAAAGTTGCTTTATTTGGATTAGGGGATCAGGCAAATTATAGTGAATTCTTTGTAAATGGTATTGGAATCCTGGCTGAAAAAATTAAAAAAATTAATGGGGAAATTATCGGGTATTGGCCTGTTGAAGGATATGAATTTTCAGCATCCCTTGCTGTTATAGATAATAAGTTTGTAGGACTTGCTATTGATGAAAATAATCAATCAGAATTAACCCAGGAAAGAGTTAAAAAATGGGTTCAGCAGATTATAATAGAAGCTGGTTTATAATTAAGGTTGTTCCACTGTAGGGGAGGGTTTAAACCCTCCCCTACTCATCTAAAGCCTCAGTAATTTTTTATATTAATACATATCTAAGGAGATATAGTTATGGAAGTATTCTGTCATCACATATATGAATATAAAAAAGGACTTCGAAGCTTGATATTACATACAACTAATAAAAAACATAAATATGAAATGATAAAAAGACTTGAATTATATAAAATTTCTTATTTAATTCATCCTGTAAATGATAAAGTAATTAATGTATTTTTTGGGAATGATAATTGTATTCAGGTTTTAAAAACAATAGGTAAGGAAAGCCTTGGAGAGTATACTTCTGAAGAAGATTTTATTCTTGGTACCATGCTTGGTTATGACAGGTTACTGCAGTGTAAACGTTATATTCAGAAAAAAAATGCAGATTTGAAATTAGAAGCAAGTTTGGTTTAGAGCAATCAGTTATATAGTCATTTTCTCTGTAGGGGAGGGTTTAAAACCCTCCCCTACATTATAATAATTAATTTGCCTATTATTTTTTTACCTAATATAGTTTAGGAGCTTTTTATGTGGATATTTTTAATATTTATTGTGTTCTTAGGTTCTGGATATACTTTTATTAATTTAACATTATTTGAAAGCAAAAAAAATATCCTGGTTTTCTCATGTATAATTTCTGCTGTTATTTTTTGTTTATTTCCAATAAGCATAAAAATAAACATGCAGGATATTATTCATAAAATTCAGGAAATAAACTTGCTGACATCTCTGTGTACTTATCAAATTTTTGAGTCACTGATAACAATGGTTATTTCCATATTATTAATAAGAAATCATTATATTAATGAACATCATGGGTCTTTAAGATTTTTATCTTTATTTCCTTCTCTTATTTTTTTAGTTGGACTGTTTTTTCTGCAAATTTTTATGTTTAATAAAATACAAAAAATTAATTTCTTTTTTATTTCCTTGTTTTTTTCTTCTCTTGTTTTTATAAGTTTATGGCTTATACCAATAATAATAAAAAAAATTATCAGTGAATGGGAACTAAGAATGGAGTTAAAAATTATTATTTCTTTTTTCCAGATTATTTTATCTATGTTTTTACCTCTTCTTGTAAGAGAAATCAAAATAAGTAAAGTTCAGTTTGATATAAATATATTAACTACCCTGATAGTAATTACAATTATGAGCTTTGTTTTTTTAACCGGCTTTTTAATAAAATTTTTAAAAAAGGAGTAAAATATTATGAAACTATTAACAAATATGCTTTTCTTAATCTCTACCTCACTTTTAATTCCTGTGATAATATTTCTTTTAATTTCTTTTGTTTATGCACTTTTAATGCTGGGAAATTTTTATGGTTTATACATAAACAGGCTTAAATTTAAAAATAGTATAAAAATATTCCTAAACAAATGTAAGAAAGAAAACATAAAAAATATGATTTTTGAAGAATATTTAAAGGGAAATAAGCTGTTTGCAGATTATCTGCAGAAAATTAAAAATTTAAAATGGCACCCTGTTCATTCAGAAAAAATTGTTTCTGATTTTGAAATGAAATTAGAAAAAGAGCTGGAATCCTCAAAAACTCTTATGAGAATTGGCCCTATGCTTGGTCTTATGGGGACACTTATTCCAATGGGCCCTGCACTGGTTGGGCTTGCGTCAGGTGACATATCCTCAATGGCTTTAAACATGCAGGTTGCTTTTTCTACTACAGTAGTGGGAATTTTTATTGGGATTATAGGATATGTAACCCAGTTAATAAAACAAAGATGGTTTATTGAGGATGTAAACAACCTTGAATATCTTTATAATCTTTCCCAAGCGGAGGAATTGAAAAAATGAAAAGAAGAAGAATATTTCAAACAAGACTAAAAAGTATGGACAGCGATCCATTAAGTGGTATGGCTAATCTTTTTGACCTGGCTATGGTTTTTGCAGTTGCCCTGATGGTAGCCATGGTGGTTTATTTTAAAATGACTGATTTTTTAACTAAAGAAGAATTAACAATAGTGAAAAATCCAGGCAAACCTAATATGGAAATTATTATTAAAAAAGGCAAAAAAATAACAAAATATAAGGCTCAAAAAGAAAAAGGACAGGGAAAAGGAAGAAAAGTCGGAACAGCTTATGAACTGGAAAACGGTGAGATCATTTATGTACCGGAATAATATAGAAAAAATTTTATAGAAAATCACAAAAAATGTAATCGGTCATTTAACGGGGGTATGTCATTGCGAGCAAACCGATAGGTTTGCGAAGCAATCTCATAATTTCATATGTATCAACAAATTATATGAGATTGCTTCGTCGCTTACGCTCCTCGCAATGACAATTTCCCCCTGTAAGTGACCGATTACCAAAAAATTATAAAAAAGCTTGACTTTTATAGATTATACTATATAATATTGTTTAGTCTATATTAAAAAGGAGGTTTATATGAAACCAATTAGTTTAATTTTAATTATAATTCTTTTACTTTCCCCTTTTGCTTTAAATGCAAAAATTAATACATCTGCATTGTGGCGTTCTGCAATTCTTGCAGGATGGGGACAACATTACTCTGGAGCCAAAACCAAAGGCTATATCTTTATGGGTTCTGAAGTCTTACTCTTAGGTGGTTCTATTGCATCATATCTTGTACAGGATAAAGCCTATGATGATTACAAAGATGCTACATCTGATTTTGATAACAAATGGGATACTTATAAGAATAGAGTTACACTCTGTCAGATAGCAATAGGTGTTACAAGTGCTTTTTATCTTTATAATCTGATTGATGCAGCCTTTATTACTAAAAATGTAAATATTTCATCAAAGGAAAGTCCAGTAAGATTAAATGTGTGTTATAAGGAAGGATTGTTATATGATGCATCATATAGTAAAAGGTTTTAATTTGTAAAAAAGGAGGCAAAAAAATGAAACGAAAAATAACCATTTTAATTCTATTTTTGAGTTTAACATTAATAATATCAAATTGTCAGAAAGATCGTAATAATCCGCTTGACCCAAAAGCAGATAATTACATAGAACCAATACCTCCGGTAACAAGTCCCTTTTTGATATGTGCTAATAGGAATCCTGGAGGAGTTGGCTTTGACTTTGTTATGGATGGAGAGAAAGGTGCAGCTTATAATCTGGATGAGGTACCTGATCTTGAATGGGATGTTTACATCAAAGTTTATAAAGGTGTTACAAATGATGGCGGCAATTTATTCGGCAAGCCCTTTATCAAACTTTACTCAACAACTGTTTTAGCAAAAGTTGTTTCAACAAACGGACAGGCTGGATATAACGCTATTACAAGTACAGCAGGTTCAACCAGTGGACTTGCAGCAGATGGAATAGCTGTTATGAACATTACTGAAGTGAAAAGAGATTCTAATAATAATTTATGGTATAAAAAAACTCCTCCTGGCGGAGGACACGGTTTAAAATATTTTTATGATAAAATTATAATAGGTGAAAAATGGAAAAAATCCGCAAAAGCTAAAAAAAATCAAAAAACATACATCATCAAAACACGTGAAGCACGACATGCAAAATTTATGGTTAAAGAATTTCCAGCATCAGGTGCCCCTACACCAACCGGTTATGTTGATATAATCTGGGATCTCTTAGATTAAAGCGTTTTAAATAATTAAATAATTTGTAGGGGACGGTTTAAACCCGTCCCTTACAAATTTAAAAGGATAAAAATATGAAATATAAACCAAGCAGTATTTTAAAATTTACGATTTTCTTTGTTTTGTTTTTTAATCTAACCATTATACCAGTATTTTCTCAAGCTACAAATAAAAATTATACTAATTCAAAAAAAAATAAAAAATCAATCTCAACCAAGTTAGATAAAACAATAAAACCACGCAAAATTGTTGTTACAGCAAGCAGGACCGAAGAAGATAAACAGGATATCCCTCTCCCTGCTTCTATTATAGGTGAAAAAGATATCGAAGAAAATATTTTTAGCGCACTTGTTGATACTCTTGATAAAACTCCAGGGTTTACTCAAATTTATGAATACCATTCGCCATTGCTGTTGCGCGGGATGACAAGTGTACGCTTAATTATTTTAAAGGATGGCAACAGGCGGATGAGCTCCATGCCTGGGGGATTTATGGGGCAGATTATTAACGTATATGATGTTGATAGAATAGAGGTTATTCGTGGTCCAGGCTCGGTTATGTATGGATCAGGCGCTACATCCGGAATTATTAATATTATAAGCAGGGATATTTTCAAAGACAAGGGATTTAAAGGAAAAATCGGTGCAGCATACGGCTTTAATAATAAAGAGCGTATGGGTCTATTCCTCACTGGATGGAATAATGGCACATTAGCTATGCAATTAAGCGGCAGATACAGGTGTGCAACTAACTATTTTTATGGTGACGGGGAAGAAGCAGAGAATAGTTTTATTGAAGACAAAGACATCTCAGCTAAAGTTGGTTATAAAATCAATGACAGAAATACTTTCATTGTAGAATCCGATTTACACTTTGGGGGTCCATGGGGTAAACCATTTGGCTTTAATAAAAAACCAATGTTAGCAAATAATGAAAATGATAATACATATCATGTTGGTGCAAATTATACAATAAAAAAAATCATCATATTTGAAAAAATCTTTTTATCAGGTTTCTATGATTATGAAACAAGAGATTACAGTAAAAAAATTTTAACTGTTTTAGGAAAGGTTAGTGATGAGACAGTAGTTAATTATAAAGATAAATATGGTGGGGGAAATATTTATGGTAAAATTGAAATAGGTCAGCATGATTTAATTATAGGGTCGGATGGCTACATGTTTAAAATATGGAGTCCTCAAACAGCGATCAATTATGTTTATAAAAGTACTAATAAAAGTAAAGGCTCTCAGGGAGAAGGGGTCTCTTCTATTGGAGCTTTTATTCAAAACAACTGGGGTGTATCAAAATATATTAACCTGATTACCGGTCTTCGTTATGATATTGCTGAAGTGTTTGAAGGAGATAACCCATCAGTTAATAAAGCTCTGATTGGGGAAACAGATTCTTCAAAAATCCGTGATGCTGTAAGTGGAAATGCAGGTATGGTTTGTCATACCAGTAAGAAAAGCAGTCTAACACTTAATATTGGCAGAGCCTTTCGTATGCCTTCTTCAACTGAGATGTTCAGCGAAAAAGTAACATGCGGCGGTACTGTATTAGGCAATCCTGGCCTTGAGCCTGAATATAGCTGGAACATTGATTTGGGATTTAGAGGCTCTTCTGGATGTCTTGAATTTGATCTGTCTTTATTTGCTAATTTTTATCACAATCTGATAGAACGTTATCCCTGTACCAATATTTCCGGTGTTGACCAGCTTTATGGCAACAATGAAAAAGCAAGAATAATAGGAGGCGAATTAGTTGCTTCATATTTAATGAAAAACATTATTGGTAAAAACCAGCATTTAAAACCAGGATTATCTTTTGCTCATTACCGGGGTGATGACTTAACTGATAAGGAAAATTTCTGGAATTATTTTCATGAAGCAGGACCCCCACTTCATAAAATACCCCCTGCAAGAATTAAGATATTCCTGCGATATTTAGGATATTTCCAGACAGTTGATTATTTTATTGAAATAGATGCGGATCATTCTCTGCCCAAAAAACGTGTGCCGGAAGATGAGCTGGAATTCCCATGGAGTAATGAGGATATTGATTCTTATACCCTTATTGGGCTGGCAGCAGGATTAAAAATCTATATTATGCAGGGACTTGAATCCTTAAAATTTAATGTTAAAGTAAATAACCTGCTTGATGCAGAGTATTACCCTTTTGGTTCGCATATCTTAGGAAAAGGCAGAGATATAAAAATTTTTGTAACAATGTCATTTTAAATTAAAGAGGAGAATATCATGAAAAATTTTAAAAAAATATTAAGTTTGTTTTCAGTATTGTTAATTGCAGCAATATTATTATCACAATGCATCAGTTCAAACAAGTTGCCCCCTATTTCTATTTATGATAAAGATGACCTGTTAAAAATATCAATAGAGGATGCAGCAAAGTACCATGGTGATATCTGTCTGTGTTCGGTAATAGCTTTTAGAACATTACAATTATCCATATCAGAACTGTGGGAAAAGAAGATACCAGAAAGAAGTGATTTTATTATAATCAGTGCATTGCCAACAAATGGCTCCCAAGATGTTTTTGAGTTTATTACAAGAGTAAGAACAAGATATAATGGCAAAAATTTCAGACTGGTGATGCCTCCGGAAAATAAAAAAAATATAACAATAGAAAATTATGTTTTTACTATTATTCGCAGGTCTAATGGTAAATCTATTAAAATAAAAGTTCTACAAAGAATTATTCCCAATGAATTATATAAGTTAAGAAAAAAAATAAAACTGGATGGCACAGCAACAATGGATGACAGAAAAGCCTTTAAAGATTTAAAAAATAAAATCAAGAATGATTTCATCACACTCCCTGTAAAAGAACTGTTTAAGTTTGAGATAAAATAAATGAAAAAAGGTAAAAATTCTTTAAAATAATTTTATTGGGTGTTTAAATGTAGTGTAAGCTTTAATGAAATTTTTAAAAAAACGGGGAAACCAATGAAAAAAAGTGTAAAAAAATTATTACTAAAATTAAACTCTATTAAATCTGTAAACTATATTAAATTAATCAAGTCTATAAATAAAAAACACATTGTAATGGCTATTGCCGGTGTTGTTTTGTTTTTAATGCTTCTGGGTATTTACAGCCGTTATTTCAGCCCAACTACTACTACTTTTGTTAATTTTATTGATGTTCAGTATGCAAAATTTATAAAAGCTAATGAGAATCCTTTTATTAAAATAAAACGTCTTAGCATAAAGAAAGGGGAAATACCTAATTTTTCCAGATATAAAATCATTTATGTCTGGGCACATGGTTTAAACCTTACTCCTGATTTGAAAAAACAGATTAAAAAAGCAATTAAAAAAGGCTCTAAAGTTTATATGTATGCTGCAACTACACCTGAAACAGATCTTTGCAATATCACAGGAGGCGATTTAAAATATGTATCAGAATACTTTAAATATGGCGGTATAAAAAATTACAGGGAACTTCTTAATTACAGCAGGAGAATTTTTGACAGGAAAAAATTTTATTCAAAAAAAATCAAAACCCCTGAAAAAATACCCGGCAATGTCTTTTTTCACCTGGGTGAAAATTATTTCACCAGTTATAATGAATATCAAAAATTTTATGAAAAAAAAGGATATTATAAAAAAAATGCTCCAAAAGTCTATATTTTTATGGGTAACTTAGGTCCCAGAAACAGCACTCGTGACCATATTGATGGATTAATAAAAGGTCTTGAAAAAAGAAACTTTAATGTTTACCCCATTGATGGTTTTACTAAAAGACTTGATTTTATGAAAAAGGTCAGTCCTGACTTAGCTGTTATCATGCCTCACGGCAGAATCGCTCCGGGCAAAGGAAAAGAGCTGATTAAATATTTAAAACAGAAAAACATCCCAATATTATGTCCGATTAATGTTTTTTCTCCTTATGAAAAATGGGCAAAGGATCAGCAGGGAATGATCGGGGGAATGATGAGCCAGAGTATTGTTATGCCGGAACTTGACGGCGGCATTGAACCTTTTGTCATAAGTGCACAGTTTAAAAATAAGCAGGGTCTTTATATTTTTAAAGGAATAAAAAAAAGAATTGAACGATTTTGTGACAGAGTGGCAAACTGGTATGTTTTAAAAAACAAGCCTAATTCACAAAAGAAAATTGCTATTTATTATTTTAAAGGGCATGGTTTAAATTCAATGGTAGCAGGGGGTATGGAAGTTGCTCCTTCTTTATTAAATCTTTTAAAATATCTGAAAAAGGATGGTTATAATGTTGGCAATCTTCCTGAAACTGAAAAAGAATTTTTAAAAATAATCCAAAAAAAAGGACCTGTACTGGGGGCTTATGCAAAAGGAAGTTTTAAAGAATTTTTAAGAAATGGAAATCCTGAATTAATTAACAAGGAAACATATATAAAATGGTGTCAGAAAAATCTACCTTTAGAACTATTTGAAAATGTTATTAAAAATTACGGAAATCCACCGGGTGAATATATGAGTATCACTAAAAATAATACAAATTATATTGCTGTGGCTCGTATCCAGTTTGGGAATGTAGTTCTTTTGCCTCAACCTATGCCGGGTTATGGAAAAGATGAACTTAAAATTATTCATGGAGTAAAAAAAGCACCTCCCCACCCTTATATAGCTTCATATCTCTGGGTAAAAGATGGTTTTAAAGCAGATGCAATTATGCATTTTGGAACACATGGCAGTTTAGAATTCACACCGTGGAAACAGGTTGCGCTGTCTGATTATGATTGGCCGGATATTCTTATAGGAGACATGCCTCATATTTACATTTATGTAATTAATAATATAGGTGAAGCCATAATAGCCAAGAGAAGAAGCTATGCTGTTTTAGTGTCTTATTTAACTCCTCCTTTTACACAATCAGACCTTTACGGCAGATTAACTAAGCTTCATGATAAAATACATTATTATTACCTTTCTGAAGATAAAAATTTAAAAAACCAGTATGCCCTATCAATGAAAAAAATTATACTATCTTTAAATATTCACAAAGACCTTCAGATAAAAAATCTTAAAGAAAAAAAATTAAAAGAAGAAGATATTAAAAAAATTCATAATTACATTCATACTATTGAGCAGGAAAAAATCACCAGGGGGCTTTATACTCTGGGTATAAAATATAAACAAAAATATATTTATGAAACAACCCGGCTTATGGCTGTTGATGCTGTTTCTTATAGTTTAGCAAATATGGATATTATTAAAAAAAAGGTAAGTAATAATATTTTAAATAACAAGCATCTGTTTGATTTATTATACAGGCAGAAGTCATTACGGATTATTGATGAAATACTTTTAAAAAATGCTGACCCCTTATCTTTTATGGATAAGAGAGATATTTCTATTTTAAAACAATGGGAAAAAGAAAATAAGAAAATGACATTTGATGAGATTATAGCAAATATGATAAGTATGGGAGAAAGTACTGAAAAAAAACAAAGTATGATACCTAAAGATGAGAAGAAGCTGGAAAGCAAATTAAAAGAATTAGTAGTAAAAATAGCATCTGATGAGAATAAAAAAAAGCTTATTTTATCATTAAAAAATGAAGAAAAATTTAAAAAATCTACTGCTCTACTTGACCCTGATACTTTAAAAAAAGCAAAAAAAATTGCCCGTTTTATCCCGGCTATGAAAAAACAAATTGATTTAATTGCACAGGATGATGTATTGGAGCTTTTAAAAATAATGCAGAATAAAAAAATGAAAGAAAAAGTTTTTTCCTGTTTATCTGATCCGGCAATTAAAGATAAAATAAAAAAAGAACAGGAAAAAATCAAACAGGGAAAAATTAAAAAACTTCTTATGCAGAATTTTGTAGATGACCTTGTTGTCTCTATTAATGATAAAAAATTAAAAAAAAATATAAAAAAATGGAATAAAGAGCGTTTAATAAGTTTTATAAAACATTTACAGTTTTATCTGGATAATCTGTCTTTAGCTTCTGATATCAGAATTAACAGTAAAAATGCCAGGGCAATTTCTGCTGTATTGAAAAGCAAAAAATCCATAGAAATAATAAAACAGGCAAAAGTCACAGCACAGAATAAAATCACAGCATTTAATGAAAAAGAAAAAGAATATGTTCAAAATGTTAAAGCATTAAAAGAAGCACTTGAATTAATTAAAAAAAATTATAATGCTTTAGAAATCTCAACATCTGAAGAACTTAAAGGAGCAGTACGGGCATTATCAGGCGGATATATTTCTCCTTCCTCAGGCGGCGACCCTATTTCTAATCCTGGTTCTGTTCCTACAGGAAGAAACTTATATGCCATTGATGCTGAAAAAACACCTACAATGGAGTCCTGGAAAGTAGGGAAAAAACTTGCTGACGAATTAATAAAAGCAAAGTTAAAAAAAACAGGTTCTTATCCTAAAAAAGTAGCTTTTACCCTGTGGGGTGGAGAATTTATTCGATCACAGGGAATTAATTTAGCCCAAATTTTTTATCTTCTGGGAGTAACACCTGTATGGAATTTCATGGGCAGGGTTTATGATGTTAAATTAATTCCACAGAAAGAATTAAAAAGGCATAGAATTGACGTTGTGGTTCAAACTTCAGGACAATTCCGTGACATTGCAGCTTCAAGGATTTATTTAATTAATAAAGCTGTAAAGCTGTCATCAAAAGCAAAAGAATCAGGTAAGTTTAAGAATTATGTTAAAGAAGGCACCATGCTGGCAGAGAAAGTAATGAAAGAAAAAGGCATTTCTCCTAAAGAAGCACGAATGTTTTCTACTGCAAGGGTTTTTGGCGGTGTTAATGGCAATTATGGGACCGGTATTATGGGGCTGGTTGAATCAGGTGATAAATGGGAAAAAGAAAAAGAGATAGCAGACAGATATTTAAAAAACATGGGAGCTGTTTATACAAAAGAAAACTGGGGGGAATACAGACCCGGCATTTTTGAAGGAGCCTTGCAGAATGCTGATACAGTAGTACATCCACGCTCTTCAAATGTATATGGACCATTAACTTTAGATCATTTTTATGAGTTTATGGGGGGACTAAACGCAGTGATCCGCGAGGTTACAGGAAATGACCCGGATGCTTTTTTTAGTGACATCAGGAATAAAAATAGAGCTGTGATACAGGATTTAAAGGAAGCTATCTGGGTGGAAACAAGGACAAAACTATTTAACCCTAAATATATTAAAGACCTGCAAAAAGGCGGGGCATCTTCTGCTGAGGAATTTGCTGAAACATTCAGAAACACATATGCATGGAATGTAATGAAACCAAAAGCCATTGATAAAGAAATTTGGGAAGGATTATATGATGTTTACATTAAAGATAAATACAAACTAAATTTACATAAATTTTTTAAAGAAAAAAATCCTTATGCCTTACAGGAGATGACTGCTGTTATGCTGGAGACCATACGAAAAGGATACTGGAAAGCTGATAGTAAAATCATTAAGAAACTATCCAATCTTCATGCCCTGCTGGTAAAAGAATTCAAAGCAGGATGCAGTGGATTTGTATGTAATAATGCTAAATTAAAAAAAATGATAGAAAAAAACATAGATAATAAAAAACTCAAGGAAGATTATCTTAAAAAATTAACAGATGTGCGAATAGGAAAATTACAAAAAGATAAAGAAGGTATAAAATTAAAAAAAGAAAAAATAACACTGAAGAAAGTTCAGCAGCTTGTTAAAAGCAATCTGTCAGTTATTATGTTAATGCTTGTTATCATTACTTTGTTTTCAGGTGCTGTTATTTTTGGAGTTGTAAAAAGAAGAAAATAATATATCCATTAATTTTTACAGTCTCTATTTAGTAAATAATAACTAAATTTTTTATTTTAGACCTAATAGTTTTTTATTTGCAGTGATGATAGGAATTTTTAAAGTAGAATTTTTAAAATCCCTATCATGTGTTACTAAAGTCAGCTTATTTTTTTTAACTAAATTTATTATATAATTATCATTAAAATCTGAATTTTCAATATTATTAAATAATTTTTTTAAATTTATTGAATCAAATTGATCACTAATTCTATTTGACAACTTCATGATTTGTCTATTAATAATATCTACAATAGTACTCATTGTTTTTACATATATTTTGGTGTTTCTATAATCATGTTTAAAGACTTTATAAACTTCAGGCTTTTCACTTTTGAGAATATTGAAATCAAATCTTAAATAATAATTAATAATTTCAGATAAAATTAATGAGGATATACATATTCTATTGTTTGATTTAATTAAATTATTTAAAAATTGCGAATAAATTTTATACATTTTCTTGTTATAGTCAGCAATTGGAAAAAATATCCCTAACCAGATATTGGCATCAAAAAAGAAAGAAATTTCTTTAGATGGACAATAATTATTGATATCCTTTATATTATTCATTTTCTAATGTCGCTTTAGCTGTATTTATAAATCCATTTTTATCTTTAAAATATTCTTTTGCCCGCTCAATAACTTTTTTTAATAATTCAAAATCTTCTTTACTAATTTTTTCTATTTTCAAATTTGTATTTAAAAAAGCACTATTATATTTATCATATAACTGACCTATAGCAGCATTTAAAAAAGTAGAGGTAACTATATTTAAATTTTGAAAATTTAACATTACCTTTTTTTTATTATTAAATGCATCAATTATTTTTTTAAAGACAATTTCTCCATAATCTGATGATATTGCTGTATTATTTTTTATAAGCTCATAAATATTAATATTTTCCATTTTTAACTCCTATTAAAATATCTCCATATCTTTAACTTCGGACTTTAAATAATAAATATTACTGTCCATAATATTAAACTCTAAATTAACAATAGTTCCAGGGTAACTATTGTCTAATATTTTTCTTTCAATATTTTGACCTTTTTGCTCCCAAAAGCCATTAGAAGAAATTATTTGAATTTTGCCATTATTTATTTTTAAAAATTCACAAATTAAACTAAATCCTAAACCACCAGGTATAGAACCTTTTTTAGTTGTATTCCCTTCTTTAACCGCCCATTCAATAGCATCTATACCTGAAAAATGTTTATTTATCGTATCGTTTACATTTTTTTTAATTGTCACACCTAAATCAACAATTGTAAAATCCAGCCTTGAGTATTTTGGGAAATACTGTCCGCAAGAATAAATTTCTTTGGATTTTCCATGTTCCCTGGCATTATTAAATATTTCAAATATATTTTCCTGTATCTTTCTTTCTAATTGTTCTGACATTTTTGGCAGTATCCCTTTTGAGAAAAGCTCTGTTCTTATATAAATAATAAATTTATCAATTTCATTAACACAAAATTTGTTGTATTCAATTGTCGTTTGATATTTATCTGGTCTAGAGTCAACATCAAAAAATTCTGAGAATCTATTTTTTTTAAAAATTTTTTGTATATTATTTGGAATGTTAGTTAATATAATTGATTTATTCAAATTATCAAGTATTGCACCCAAAACTGCTGAAAGATTTCCTTCAAACCATTCTATTTTATTAAAGCTTAATACAATGTCGTTATCCTTGCTTTCAGATGCTTTATTGAAAAGATATATTAATTCATTATATCCCTTAAAATTACTTTGTATGCCTTTTGGTAATGAAAGTTGCAATTTTATAACCCTTAATATATTCTTTAGTATTGTACAATACTATACTTACTTAAAAAATCAAGTATTTTTTTTATATTAAGTATTCAGACAAAATGTGTAAAAAATTATAAAAATTGTCTAATTAATTATTGTGTTATTACGAACAGTTTTTTATTTTCAATTATGTATGTGTTAAACTGAAAAAATAATTGACATAGAAAAAAAAATACAATATGAAAGTAATTTGATTTCCTGACAAGGGAAATGGATGATTATTAAAAAAAATAATTAAAATAAACTATTTGAATATGTATCTATATTAAAAAGATATTTAAATAATTCGGAAAAAATTGCTAAGACTGTGGATTTTCATCCAAATGATATTGGAAAAGGAAAAAGCGATGCGTTTTTCTCTGAACTGAGAATTATTTTTTGGCTTTATTATCAAAAATTTCAAAATATTACTCCTTTACAAGCAAAAAGTAAAAGAAGAGTTGATTTTTATGCAGAGTTTAATTCTTTTAAATATATAGTTGAAGTATTTTGCATGATAAAAGGAGTTCATAAATGGCCTAATCACCAAAACAAGAAGCATGATTTAATTCAATATTACCGTCCCCAAAAAAACGAAAGTAAAAAAAATTTGACTTTTGAATTTTATATTATAATTTTATTCCTAACACTATCTCTAAATATAAAAGGGCGGCATGTCTCTGTGAGACACTTAAAACAATAAAAATATAAATTTTCATTATTTCATAAGAAGATAAAAATGAAAGTATTAATTATTGACGATGATATAAAAATTATTGAAATGGTTAAACTTGGTCTTGAAAATGATGGAATGAACGTGATATCCGCATCTAATGGAAAAGATGGAGTTGAAACAGCAATAAAAGAAAAACCTGATTTAATATTAATGGATTGGATGCTGCCTAAAATGTCAGGTATTGATGCAATTAAGATTCTGAAAAATGATAAAACAGTAAATGATATACCAATATTTATGTTAACAGCCAGATCTCAGGTATCAGATGTTGACAAAGCATTTAAAAGTGGAGCTGATAATTACATAACAAAACCTTTTGACCCTATGAAATTAGGTTTGGTTATAAAAGAAAAATTAAAAAAATTAAAAAGGAGGTAAAAAAAATGACACAAGTTGGAGTTGGTTTTAGTAATAAAAAAGATTCAAAAGAAGCTGCAAATAATGCCTGCCAGATGGCTATTTCATCTCTGGATAAAAAGAAAGCTGATTTTTTAATTTTATTTACTACAGATCAATATAATCAAAATGACATCATAAAAGGAATAAAAGAATGTGCTCCTGACATTCCATTATCAGGATGCTGCGGGGCCGGGGTAATTGTTAATTCCACTTTATCACAAAATGGAATAGGGATTATGGCAATTCAATCTACGACTTTGCATTTTAAGAACGGAATCCTTGAGAATATTTCCTCTAATCCTTTTCAAAAAGGGTCAAGGATATTTAAAGAACTTACAAATAATTCAGGTGAGGAAAAGGTACTATTTATGATGCCGGATGGATTAACCTGTAATATCCCTGAATTATTAGATGGAGTTTATGAAAGTATAGGAGCAGAATATAAATATGCAGGCGGTGGGTCTGGTGATAATTTAAAGTTTGTAAAAACATTTCAGTTTTTCAATAATAAAGTTTTTCAAGATTCAATGGCATATACATTAATTGAATCGTCTAAATCAATAGGCGTAGGAATTAAACACGGATGGGCACCAACAGGAGATCCTGTTTTAGTGACAAAGGTAAAAGGAAATACAATCTATGAAATTGATGGCAGCCCGGCATTAGATGTATATAAGAAACATCTGGGTAATATAGTCAATGAAAAAAACTTTTCAGATTATGCTGCCAGTCATCCATTTGGAATTGTAGAAACAGAAGGTGAATATACTATCAGAGATCCTATAGATTGTTCGGAATCAGATGGGAGTATAACATGTATAGCAGAAGTTCCGGAAAATACAATTGTTAAAATAATGAAAGGAGATAAGGAATCATTAATTGCTTCAGCAAAAGAATCCGCATTAAATGCAAAAGAACAAATTAAAGGGAATAAACCATCTTTTATAATTGTATTTAATTGTGTTTCCAGACTACTTTATTTGGATGATAAGGCAGCAAAAGAAATAGATACTATTAGAGAAGTATTTGGAAAAGAAATTCCTTTAATAGGAGTATTTTCCTTTGGAGAGATTGGTTCAAAGTTAGGAGGGGTTCCGATATTTCATAATAAAACAGTTGTTGTTAGTGCTTTTTGTGAATAAATATAAGATGTTATAAATAAATACTACTATTTAAACTATATATAAATGATAATAAACCCATTTGCATTTATATCATTACTTGCTTTTATATCTAATATAACATTAGGAATATGGATATATTTAAAATCACCTTACAATAAAATAAATATAAAATTTCTTATTTTTACATTACCAATTGTTTCATGGACTATTTGTGAATTTTTACTCCGGGTCGTTTCTGACACTTCTGCTGCTCTTTTTTTTAGTAAATTATGCTGGGCATCTGTATCCTTTATACCTGCTGTAAGTTATAATTTTATATCTGAAATCATTAAAAAGAAAAAGGATATAATGTGGTCAGTAACTCATATATTCCTGTATATTTTAGGATTGTTTTTTGCAGTTGCTGCAATTTTTTCTTTATTTATTATAAAAAGCATCAGTCAACCTTACTGGGGTTATACAGGTACACCAGGGACATTTTTTCCTTTTCTATCTATTTATTATTCTATCAGTATGTTTATGTTGATCATAATTCTTTATACAAATTATAAAAAAATTGATAAAAAAATAGAAAAACAAAATATTTTATACTTTCTATTGGCATTTTCCATACCAATATTTACCGGAACTATTTTTCAGGTTATTCTGCCATTATTTAAAATAAAGATGTTCCCATTTGCCAGTTTATCTACTATTTTTATGGTAGGAATTATTGCTTATTCAATTATTAAAAATCAGTTACACATAATTCAACCATACCTGAATATTGATTTTCTTATTGAAAATATGGAAGCTTCCCTTATAGTGATTGATAATAAGGATAGAATTCTTCAAGTTAATAAATATACAGAAAATTTTTTAAATACAAGTCAGGAGAAATTGATAAATAAAAATATTCATTATTTATTTAAAACATTAGATAAAAACATAAGAGAGATATTGATAAAAAATAAAAAAGGAGTTATAAAAAGAAATTTAACTATAAATACAAAATCAAAAAAAGACATATCTGTAAGTGTAAATATTAGACCTATACTTGATATTAAGAACCGATATATTGGATCTATTATTATATGTACGGATATAAGTGATAAAATGAATTTAATAGGACAATTAATGTCTGCACAAAATGAGTTAAAACAGTGGAATGAACTTCTTGAATCAAGAGTAGTTAAAAGAACAAAAGAGCTTGAAGAATCACAGAGAAAAATGGAAAAAATGATGGCTGAATTATCTATATTATATAAAACAACAGTAGCCAGCACATCAAGTCTTGATATAAATACTATTCTTTATAAAACAATAAAAGAAATATTGAATATTAGCCATGCCAAGATTGGTTTATATATGTTTACAAAACCTCAGAATAAATTTTATAACATATTAAAACAAATAGGGCTTGGGGCAGAAAAAGCAAATAAAGTAAGGATACAAGTTTTTCCGGATAAAAAATATATAAAAGAAAAATATAAAATTTTTAATTTAAAAAAAGAAATACCAGAAGATAGATGGGAAAGAAAAGTCATACCATGTAAATCAATACTACTTATTTCAAATAGATTTCAAGGCGGCAATATAGGAGTATTTGAATTTATTTCATTACAGGAGAATACTTTTACAGAGGAGAAGATAAGGTTAATTAATCTTATCATAGACAGGGTGGCTGTTTCCCTTGAAAATGCAATGCTGCTGGAACAGATAAAAAACGCAAGAAAACAATTGGGAAAAAATGTGCGATTAAGAACAATGGAACTTAATGGAGAAAATGATAAGCTTTTTTCAGTTATTCGATATATTAGCGATGGTGTACTTGTAATTGATAACTCATATACAATTATTCATAGAAATTTTGCTATTGAAGATATTATTGGTTTAAAAAAGAAACAATTAATTGGAACTCATTTAAAAAAATATTTTAATACAATATATAAATCTAAATTAGTTCAGCATAAAAAATATTTTCATTCAGAAGAGATTACAATTACTAATAGGATAGATAAAACTAAAAAGGAATTACTTGTTTATCTTGCTCCTGTAAAAATTGAAGAAAAGAAACAAATAGGTTTATCCTTTACTATCAGAGATATTACTAAAGCTAAACAGATAAATGAGATGAAATCACAATTTGTTTCTAATGTTTCTCATGAGATGAGAACTCCTCTATCCTCTATAAAAGGATTTGCTTCTATTCTTCTTGGGATGAATAATTTATCAGAAAAGCAGAAAAAGAGATTTTTACAAATTATTAATGATGAAAGCGATAGATTAACCAGGTTAATTGAAGATTTACTTTCCCTTTCAAAAATAGAATCAAGTTCTTTTAAATTAGAATTTTCAAAATTTAAATTAGAAGATATTATTTTAGAAATTAATAAAGAGTTTGAAAATCAATGTAAATCAAAAGATATAAATATAAAGTTAGAATATGGAAAATGTATCCCTAATATGATTGCTGATAAAGACAAGATATTTCAATTGATTTTAAATCTTATAAGTAATGCAGTAAAATTTACTAAAGAAGGCACTACTATAACAATTAATGTATTATATAAAAAGAAAGAAAACTTCTTTATTATTTCAATAAAGGATGAAGGCATAGGTATATCTGAAAAAGACAAGAAAAATATATTTGAAAAATTTTATAGAATTGAAGATCAGGTGCATACAATATCAGGTACTGGTCTTGGTTTATCTATAGTTAAAAGCATAGTTGATAAACATAAAGGCAAAATTTCAGTAAAGAGTAAAATATCTAAAAGCAGCACTTTTATTGTAGAAATTCCCCAGGGGAATATTTAAGAGTATCAGAAACTGGATTGCCGAGCTTTAGCAAGGCTTATCTTGTTTGTTTTACGAGACCGTTGCAAAAATGTTAAAGTGTAAATCACCTTCAAAAGATACTTTACATAATTATAAAAATAAAATAATGTGAAATCGATTTTTATTATAAAATTAA
>CBDVEP010000009.1:0-39574 GCA_965373035.1 uncultured bacterium | reverse complement strand
TATTTAAGAGCCTGGAAAGGCGTTTTTTTGAAAATAGAGGTGAACTTGGGTTAAAGCAATTTAAAAAAGTAATTGAGTTGAGAAATAAACTTGTTCATGGAAAAGTGATAAATATTATTTACAAGCAAAGTTTTGATTGTGTTGAGAAAGCTAATGATATGTTAAATATATTATTGGAATTAAAATAAGTTTTAATGAATAATGAAGGATAAATATTCTGTATTTACTATTCGTTTTTGTTTATATAATTTTAAAAAATATACATTTCATCTTTTCTCTTTCCCATTAGGTCTTGGGATATGACCATTAATTTTAAAATTATTATATAAATCAAATACAGATTTGCAAAAATTAATCATTACAGTATCATTGTTTTTTACTGCTTTTTCATATATTTTTATAAAATATTTTTTTCCAGCTTCAGTCTGTGAATAATTTTTTTTCATTAAATTATGTTGCATACATAATGTTTGACCATTTTCAATATTGTTTTTTCCGCCTTTATCCTTAGATTTTATATGATCTACGACTAACTCCATACCATCTTCAATACCTCTCCCACATAAAACACAATGATAATTATCTTTTTTTAATATAGCTTCTTTAATATCAGGAGGAAAGTCCCACAAGGCAATTTCATGTTCATAGTCAGGATCATATTTATACACGCCTTTTTTTATTTTTATGAGTTTTCCTGCTTGATGTAACTTTCTTATTGACCTCCATGGATCTCTTGGGGGTGTATTATGCTCTTTTAACCATTGCTCAGTTACCCAATCTACAACAGGTCCATGTTTTAATTCTTTATTGGGATGGGCAAGAAAATATTTCATTATTAGTTCACTTATAGTCTTTGTCATATTATTTTGCCATTTCAAATAAATTTATTTCATTTATCATAGCTTCGTTGATTAATCTGTTTTTTGCAAGGTTACAATAGCTTATATCAACATCTACACCTATTGATTTTCTTTTATTCTGATAAGCTGAAATTAATGTAGTTCCACTTCCCATAAAAGGATCTAAGATAGTATCTCCAGTAAAACTAAATAACTTTATACATCTTTTAGGAAGTTCAATAGGAAATGGAGCAGGATGCCCAATTCTTTTTTTACTTTCTCCTGAAAATGTCCAAAGCCCATTTGTCCATTCCATAAATTCTTCTTTATTCAAGTCTGATTCTTTGCTGCCACTTATTTTTTTCCAGCTTTTTTTGTATAATATTACAATTAATTCAACAGGAGCAATTACATAAGGAGCAGAAGCACTTAACCATGACCCCCATGCAGTTCTTCTGGATATATTGCCCTCATTCCAAATAATAGTTGAATGATAATTAAATCCTATTTGTTTAGCAATTGTAGTTAAATCAGCCCCAACACTTTGTTGTCCTCCTTTGTTTTTATCTAAAGGAATATTTAAACAGAATCTTCCATCATCCTTAAGCCATTCCATGCATCGTGACAACCATTTTTGACTGAATTCTAAGTATTTATTATAAGAAACCTTATCATCATGTGTATTATATTTTATATCTACATTATAAGGTGGAGATGTAACAATTAAATCTATACTGTTTTTTTGAATGAAGTTTGTAGTAATTACATTATCATTTATTATTTTTATTTTTTCATTTTCAAAAAATATTTTATTATTCATAATACACTCCTCTTTTATTATTTATCTATTATATACAAATTAATTATGGATTTATTTGAATTTTTTTAAAATATTTTTTCCTGCAATAATAATTTTTACCTTTATAAATATGGTATAAAAAATATAATATTTGTCAAGGAATATTAAATATTTAGTGTAATGATATATTAAAAAAGGTCGATAATTTTCATAGATTACCACAATTTAAGAGGTGTTGTTATGGTTAGCAGGATTTTATTTTTAACAGTAATAATATTTTTTTTTATTTTAATTTTCTGGTTCTTTTCTAAATTTATAAATGTTTGTAATATATTTTTAAGCTCTAAAGATAAAAAGGGTGTTTTTTAAAAAAAAGAATCTTTTAATCTTTCATCAAGACTTACCTTTCCATATTTGTTTCTATAAAAGGTAATATTTTTTTAAAATTAATATTATCAAAGCAGTTATAGTCAGGACATTTTTGAAGCTTACATTTCCATTTATTGGGACAGTTTATTTCTGGTTTTATTACAAGTTTAGTTCCCCAGTAAGGTCCCCAGCGATTTGGTGAATGTATAAATACAGGTGAAAAAAATGCAATAACAGGTATCCTGAGAGCTGAAGCTATATGCATAGGTCCTGTACTGTTGGAAATAAAAATGCTTGTTTTTGATATCAGGGCAATTAAATTTGATAATTTCAAATTTAATGGCATTGGGTAAAGTGATGTTTTTACATGGGTTAAAATATAATTTATAGAATCAGTATCTGTTTGTGTTCCTGTTAAAACAATTTTTGCATTTTTATATTTTTTTTGAATTAACTGGATCAATTCCACATATTTATATGGAGGGAGATTCAAAGAGGAGTTGCCGCTGCCAGGATGTACGACTATTAAAAACTTACCTGATAATCTTTTAGACTTGAGCATTTTTTCAATAAAAATGCTGTCTCTTTTAATAGGTTTTAATTTTGTAAGGGCATTGCGTATATGAACATGGGTTAATCCTAATATGTCAAGGTTATAATCCAGTTGGTGTTTAATATTTCTTGAACGGTGTTGAATTTTTACTTTGGAAAATAAATATTGATACCATTTCCATCCATAAGAATACCGGTTTTTTATTCCTGTTTTTTTTATAATTTTTGCAATTTTATAATCAGGATGAAGTATGAAAGCAGTATCAAAATCTCGGCTTTTAATTTTTAAGGACAGATTGAAAATATCATTTTTATCATCAAGGGAAGTAAAAGAAATCACATCATCTACATAGGAAAGATTATTAAAAATATCCTCTGTATAAGCATTTACAAGAGCAGTTATTTTAATTCGCTTATCAAATAGTTTAATGGATTTAAATACAGGCAGACTTAAAATAACATCACCTAATCTATCTGTTTCTACAATAAGTACATTATACATAATAATGACAAATTAAGTATTTCGGGTAAAAAATCAAGTACTATTTAATTTTTTATTGACACTATAATCAAACAATTTAATTTAAAAAAGTTAAAAAATAATAAAATGACAAAAAACATTATAAAATTTAAAAAAGCAAGATTTACTTTGCTATCTGATGTTTCTTTTAAGGCTGAATATTCTCTCAATGGGGTTTTTATTAATAAGGAACTTTTTGTAACAGATTTAAAAAATACAAAACCTTTAAAATATTCTATAAAAAAAAGTAAGGATAGAATAGTTATACAGACTAAAAGACTGATTATCAATTATCAGGAAAAACCCAGAGGATTTAGCAGGAATAATTTTATAGTATTATATAAATATAAAAATAAATTTAAAAAATGGTATTTTGGGAAAAAGGACAGGAAAAACCTTGGCGGGACTACTCTTGATATGTTTAAATATCCTAAGGAACGCGGTAAAAAATTATCACAAGGTGTTATAAGTAAAAATGGATATTTTACTTATTATGACCATACATTTACTTTCTGGGATAAAAAAAAAGAATGGGCATATTTTAAAAAAAGAGATAATTACAGGATTGTGTTTTTTATAGGGTATGGAAAAGATTATTCATTGGGTCTTAAAGAATATTCTCAGATCTTTGGCAAAGCACTTTTGCCGCCTTTATGGGCATTTGGATTTTGGTATTCCCGTTACTGGAATTATCATCAGAATGAGTTTATTAAATTAGTAAACAAATATCGTTTGTTAAATATCCCTATTGATGTTATGGTAATTGATACGGACTGGCGAAGGGATATCTGGAGAGGATATGAATGGTCTAAGAAATATTTCCCATATCCTGAAAAATTTATTAAAACAATGAAAAAATCAGGTATTAAATTAGTTTTAAATGATCATCCAGGGTATAATGAATCAGAATTTTTACCTGAACATGAGAAATATTTTAAACAAGTAAAACAATTTTTAAAAAAAGAGATCAATAATAAGTGGCGACCTGATTGGAGTAATAAAAAAGAAGTAGAAGCTTTTTGCAATTTATTGCTGGCACCAAAATTAAAACAAGGAATTGATTTCTGGTGGATTGACGGCTGGGGAGCTGATGGTCTTAACCGGGATAAAGAGTTTTTCAATAAAAACAAACATGCTGATAAAATGGGATTAGGTGTGGCTGGATATTATGGATTAAATCCGCAGTTATGGTTAAACCATCACTATTACCAGATAACAAAAAAGACTCTTAAAAAAAGACCACTTTTATTAACCCGCTGGGGTGGATTTGGTTCAGAGCGTTATCCTGTGAATTTTTCAGGTGATACTTTTTCTACATGGAAAACATTGGCTTATCAGGTATATTTTACTTACACTGCCGGCAATGTCCTGGCTAATTACTGGTCGCATGATTTAGGCGGATTTTTAGGAAAAAAGATATCTAAAGAATTATTTATCAGGTGGGTTCAGTTTGGGGCATTTTCTTCAATCATGCGGACACACAGTGACCATGGAATCAGGGAGCCATGGAAATTTGATAAACAAACACTAAATATTTTTAAAAAATATATACGCATCAGATACAGGCTTATTCCTTATTTTTATCAGTGTGCTTATTCATCTTATAAAGATGGCATGCCTCTTATCCGAGCTTTATATCATAATTATCCTGAATATAAAAAATCTTATAGATTTAAAGAACAATTTATGATTGGAGAAGATATCTTAGTTGCCCCAATTGTAAAAAAAATGAAAGGCAAAAGATTTATAAAAAAAAAGATATTTTTTCCAGATGGAGAATGGTTTGGAATAGAGAATGGATATTTAACTATGGGACCCTCAAATACTTGTTTATCAGTTCCATTAGATATAATTCCTTTTTTTATAAGAAAAAATTCCATTATTCCTGTAAATCAGGATATTATGTATATTGGAGAAAAAAAGAATAATTATTTACAATTTGAAATATTTTCACCTTATAATGCTTTTTTAAATTATTATGAAGATGATGGTATAACAGATGATTATCAAAAAGGACGATTTTTAATTATCCCTGTTAAAATCACAAGGAAACATAAAAAAATTATTCTTAAAATTTGTAAGCAAAAAGGATATTATAAATCCATTGTAAAAATGAGAAAAATAACAGTTGTGGTTCATTTTACAGAAGATATAAAAATTAAAAAAGCCATATCTTCCAAAAAAAATTACAGGATTTATAAAACTGATAAAGTATTTAATGAAGTAAGATCATATTTTAATAGTTATAGGATTAGTTTTAATTATAATGGGAAGGATAAGACTATAATTTTTGATTATGAAATATAGCCTTTTTGCCGATAGTATAAGTGATTAAGTAATTATGCAGCTAAACAATTTATTAAAAGTAATTTTAATCTAATTATGATAAAAAATCTAATAATATTTTTTACAGTACTTATATTTTTTTCAAACATACATGCACAGGAAAATCGATTACTTATACAGGATTTAGACCTTAAAGCATATATTTCCTTAGACAGGGAGCAATACAGAATTGGTGATGATATTTACTTAAATGTAGAAATGATCAACCAAACCAGTGATGCAGTAAAATTTTATTCTTCTCCATATAAACTGAATAATATCAAATTGCAGGTTTTAAATCTTCAGGATGGTAATCTTCTGGAAGAGAGGTATAATAAAATTGTTGAAAATAATAAATTAAGACAGGAAAGACCTGAATTGTTTAAATTAAAAGAAAAAACACTTTATCCGGATGAGGTTTTAAAATTTAAAATAAATTTACCTGAATACTTTCAGTTTAAAGATCAGGGGAGATATAAAATCAGGATTGAATTTGACCCATTCCCATCATGTACACGGGCTCATAAGATTTTTATTTCTAATCCTTTATTTTTAATATTAAAGGATTCAATAATTGATGAGGAATATAAAGATCTTATTTTTAAATTAAAAGAGCTGGAGGAAAAGAGAAGATATACTCCTGAAGGAACAATAAAATTTATGCTTGATTCTTATAAAAGTGGAGATTGGGAAAGTTATTATTTATATCAGAATTTAGATACTGTTATATTACAGTATGATGTATTCAAGGATAAATTCCTTAAAGCTTCTAAGGTTATGAAAAAGAAGGTTATTTCAGATTTTAAACAATGGAACATAACCAGAAAAAATAGAAAAATTGATACTTTTAAAATATTAGATGTTTACCATTCTTATAAAAACAAGAGCAGCATTGTAAAATGCAGGGTTAAATACAGAGCTCCAGCAGTTTATAAAAATTTTATTTATAAGTACAAACTTCTTCAAAAAGGAATTAAGTGGATTGTTGTTGACATTGATGTACATACTTATTCTAAAAAACATAAATAATGCTTAAATAAAAATGATTTGACTTTCCATTCATTTCTTCTATATTTTTCACTTCAAGTTATTTTAGTGATAAGGATATAAATTGTGAAAATCCCAAGAATACCTACAAATATTCAGCGGTTAATTGTTATAACTCTTATAAGTTTTTTTATTATTGGATTGATTATTTATTTTACTGCTAATCAGGAAACTTTAAAATCCATAGAAAATATAAATAAAAATTTTATTTTACTTGGTTTATTGTTTTATTTTCTGGAGTTTTCTTTTGATGCTATACGAACTAAAGTACTTGTTAAAGGCACAGGTCATAAAATAGGTTTATTTGAGTGTTATAAACTGGTTGCTTTTCAGGTTTTTTTTGATTTAATAACACCTTTTAGTTTTGGGGGGCAGCCATTTCAGATTTATATTCTTCATAAAAAGAAAGTTCCAGGAGGAAGTGCCACAACTGTTGTTATTACTAAATTGATTTTAGGCGGTCTTGTTCTAACAGGTATTGCTATATGGTCATTAATTTTTTACAGTCATATTTTTTCAGGCGCTCCTTTTTTTAAATTTTTTGTTAAGTTAACTGGAATTTTATTATTATTTGCTTCTGCATTATTCATTGCTGGATTATATTCTCCGCGTATAACAGCATGGTTTCTAACTGTTTTGTTTACCTTTTTATGGAAAATAAAGATAATGAAACATCCTGATGAGTATAAAAAGAAAATCTTAAAGCATATTATTTTAGCAAGAGAGAGTTTTAATGGTTTTATCAGTCATAGAGTTCGTTATCTGATTCTAAGCACAATTTTTTCTGTTTTAATGTTTGTATCCATGATTATGATGATATTAAGTTTTATATGGGGATTTAATATTCAACTGGATATTTTAACAGGTTTTGCTGTTACAGGCTCTTTACTGTTTTTAATTACTTTTATGCCAACACCTGGCTCCAGTGGTCTTGGGGAAGGGATTTTTTATTTGCTGTACAGGGAATATGTTCCTTCTCATCTTATAGGTGTAACCATATTTTTATGGCGATTTTTTGCTCAGTATCTGACTGCTTTTTTAGGTGCTATAGTAACGGGTCATTATGGTTCTGAACTGTTATCTACTAAAAAGATTTCCGAGGCACCATAAAATTTTTTTATAAGGCTTGGGGAAATGGATTTAATCAAAATTTTATTGACAACATAATTTTGTTTATTAGTTTTAATAAAATTATTTAGAGTTCTATTATTTTTATGGATTATTTATTATTAGGCATCATTAGTGTTGCTACTTTATTATTTCTTCTTATTGCACTTCTATTAATATTGTTATTAAAGAATAAAAATATTTTAAAACCAGAGGGACAATCCTCACAACAAAGATGTACTACTTGTGGTCAAATTCTTGAAGAAGATTGGATGAGATGTCCTTTTTGTACAGATTCTACAGAGCAGGCAAAAACATATCATATTGATAAAACAATACATATTTTACCAATTGGCTATTTAATTGTTAAAACAGGTGCTGATAGAGGAAAAATTTATAGAATAGATAAAGATCAGATTAATATTGGCAAAGGAAATCAGAATGATATTATTATAGAGGATAACAATGTTTCTCCACAGCATGCAAAGATATTATACACTGATAAAAAGTTTATTATAAATAATTTACATTCACAGGAAGGCACTAAAGTTAATAACAAATTAATTGAGCAGATAGAATTATATGATAATGATGTAATAGAAATTGCGAATAATTTTTTTGTTTTTAAAATTTTAGATTAGGACATCTTGAAAAATCACCTTTTTTTTAATAATTTATTTTGAGTAACAAGATTATCTTGTAATATTCTATCATAATAGATATTCATATTGATTATACCTCTGCATATATAATCGGTCAATATGCACACCTATACTATATAATTTTAAAATTAATTTTTAACTTTTTAGTTAATACGAAAATGAGTGCCGTGAGATTTTTTGTTTTTTAAAGCACTTCGTGTAATAATTATTGCTGTTTGTACTGCATTTTTAAGTTCAATTACTTCTTTATTTAAAGTATTATTTAAATAATAATCAGATACAGTATTTTGTAAATTTTTTAATTTATTTAATGCTTCATTTAAATGTTCCTGGCTTCGTATTAAACCAACGCAATTCCACATTATATTTTTTAAATTAATCCAATTTTTTTTAATATAAGCTTTGTTAATGTGTTTTTTATAATTAACCGGCAATTCTAATGGCTTAATTTTATAAGATCTTTTATATTTGTAATTATATTTATTGGTATTTATAAATTTAATAATTCGTCCTCCCCATACTAAACTTTCAAGTAAGGAAGTACTGGCTAATCTATTAGCACCATGAATGCCAGTGCATGAAACTTCTCCAACGGCAAAAAGCCTGTTAATATTTGTCTGTCCCCATTCATTAACTTTAATACCACCGCAGATAAAATGAAAAGCAGGAATTACAGGTATTGGTTTTTTTGTAATGTCAATATCATTTTCCATACAGGTTTTATATATTGTAGGGAATTTATTTTTAATAACATCAGCAGATAAATAAGAATGAATATCCAAAAGCACATAAGGGTGATGTCTTTTTAACATTTCCTTATGAATTGCACGTGCAACTATATCCCTGGCAGCTAATGATTTTTGTGGATGATATTTTTTCATAAAATTTATATTATCAATAGTTTTTAATTTTCCTCCTTCTCCTCTTACTGCTTCTGAGATGAGAAACATATTTGGTTTTTTTAAATTAAAAGCTGTTGGATGAAACTGTGTATATTCCATATTTATAATTTGTGCTCCTGCTCGTTGGGCTATTGCAAAACCATCTCCTGTAGCTGTTAATGTATTAGTTGTATAAAGATAAATTTGACCTAATCCACCTGATGCCATGATAACTATTTTTGATAAGAATGTTTTAATTTTTCCTGATTTAATATCAAGAATAAAAGCACCCAAACATTGGGCTGGCTCATAGATAGATAATCTGTCTTCAGTATGCTGATTGTTCATTATAATATCAATACAAAGATGATTTTTAAAAAATTTAATATTTTTTTTATTTTTTATTAATCTATAGAGTCCCTGGGATATTGCTTTTCCTGTTTTATCACTTTTATGTATAATACGTCTTGCAGAATGAGCTGCTTCTTCTGTTAAATCAAGGTTTCCTGCTTCATCTTTTGTGAAATTAATACGGGCTTTTTTTATTAATAAATCCTGAATATAAAAAGGGCCATCTTCTGCAAGGATTTTTACATTTTTTGGAAGAGATAAGCCTGCTCCGGCATTAATAATATCTTTAATCAGACTTTCAGGAGAATCATCTTCACCACGAAATATAATTCCACCCTGGGCATAATATGTATTAGAATCCTTTATAATATCCCCTTTAGTAATGATATTAACAGAAAACCCATTTTCAGCAGCATAATAAGCAGTTGTCATGCCTGCAATACCTGATCCAATAATTAAAATATCTGATTCATGTGTCATAATACTGTTTATTAATAATGTTGAATTAAAATTTTTTTTATTTTTTTTAAGGCATTAGAACGATGACTGATATTATTTTTTTGTTTTGCACTTAATTGAGCCATTGTTTTATTTAAATCAGGGAGGTAAAAAACAGGGTCATAACCAAACCCATTATTACCAAGTGGTTTTTCAGATATAAAGCCATTGCAATATCCTGAAACGTTAAAGATTTTTTTACCGGAAAAATACACCATGGCACAGACAAACTGTGCTTTCCGATTTTCCCATGGGATGTTATGTAATTCTTTTAATAATTTATTAATTCTGTCTAGATCTGTTGCATTATGCCCTGCATATCTTTTAGAGAAAATGCCTGGTCGCCTTTGCAGATAATCAACTTCCAGCCCTGAATCATCTGCTATAACAGGAAGCTTTAAAATTTTAAATATTGCTTTTACTTTTATAGTTGCATTTTCAATAAAACTTGTACCTGTTTCTTTAATATCAGGAATATTAGGAAAATCATTTAAGCAGAGTAAGTCAATATTAGATTTAAATAATAATGCCTGTAATTCTTTAAACTTATGAATGTTATGTGTAGCAAAAATTAATTTCATGATAAGAGGAATATATTAAAATAAACTTGACCTTCAAGTAAAAAATTTATTAAAAAGTTAGAAACAGGAATCAATATTTTTTAAAAGAAAAATATTGATTATTTAATTAAATTAATTAAATTTGGTCTAGGAGGAATTTGATGAAGGAAATTATTTTTATTATTGAAGATGATATTGAAGGTGGATATACAGCTAAGGCATTAGGCTTGTCTATATTTACTGAGGGTGAGACTATTGAAGAATTAAAAAAAAATATAAAAGATGCTTTAAGATGTCATTTTGACAATGAAGATGAAATCCCTCCTGTTATTAGATTACATAAAGTTGAAGAGGATATTTTTGCTTATGCCTAAAATTCCAACTGATATAATTAATTATATATCAGTTAATTATATTTAAGCCGGGATGGCGGAATTGGTAGACGCAGTGGACTCAAAATCCACCGGGCTTTTAGCTTGTGGGGGTTCAAGTCCCCCTCCCGGCAAAAAGTTTAAGATTTTATTAATTTTAATTAATTTGTTTAATATAAAATTTTTAGTTTTCTTTTTTATATCGTGAGGGAGTTTATTGAAATCCTTAAAATAAGATGGCTTAAATTCAAATTCCATTTTAGATTTTCATTAATTCTTTTGCTTCTTTTAAAGAGATATTTTCTTCATTTTCTACTTCTTCCATTGCTTTTGTTAAACCATAATCAAGTAGTATTTCTTCAATTTTTTTATATTGTTTGTAGCCAACAATTACTGATTTAATTTTGCCTTTATTATCTGTGATAAATGATTTTTTAATATTCATTGTTTAACTCCGGTAAATAATATAATAAAAAATAATAATGTTTCAAGCTTTTTATTAATATTTCAGTAATCGGACCAATTACTTTTAGCAGTAAAAAATATTAAAATTGACATCATATATTTTTAGTATTATATTTATTATAATAATATAATAAATTAAACTGTATTTTTATGGAAATAAAAGAAACAAGAAATATTGGAAAACTTTCTATCATATCAGAATTTGCATCTAAAATATTAAAAAATTCAAAACAATTAGAACCACAAATTGTTGAAATGGTAAACAAGGAATTCTGGAATTTGATATAATATCTAATCTATTAATATATATGGGGTGGTTTGTAGAAAGTTAATTACAAACCTGAGATTATACCCGTTGAACCTGATCCGGGTTATACCGGCGTAGGGATTATAGTGATTTATTTAGAAAGGCTATATCCTTATGTAAGGATATAGCCTTTTTTTGTTTTTAAGAAATATAAAATTATATAAAGTACAAGGAGGAAAAGTTATGAACAAAGTAGAGATGCCGAAAATTGGCAAAATTTCACCTGAGGTTTTTGATACAATCATTTTCCCTCATTTAGGAAAAAAAGATTCCAATATTATTATTGGTCCAAAAAATGGAGTTGATACTGGAATTGTAAGTCTTGGTAATGGCAAAGTTATGGCAACAACAACTGATCCTGTGTTTATTGTTCCTGAGTATGGATTTAAACGAGCTGCATGGTTTGCTGTTCATATTTTAGCATCTGATGCTGTTACATCCGGGTTAAAGCCTGATTACATTACAATAGACTTGAATTTACCACTGAAAATGACTACAGATGAATTTTCCGTGATGTGGAAAACAATGGATGAGGAGTTTAAAAAAATAGGCATGGCAGTTATATCAGGGCATACAGGTAAATATGCAGGAGTGGATTACCCTATGGTTGGTGGTGCAACTGTTATTTGTATTGGTAATGAAAAAGATTATGTTGGGCCTGATTTTGTAATGGAAGGAGATGATATTATTATTACAAAAGGTGCGGCAATTGAATCTACCGGCTTATTTGTAGCCAGTGTACCTCATATTATAGAGAAGGAGCTAAGCAGGGAGTTTCTAAAAGAGGCAGAAGATATTTTCTGGCAGATGAGTGTTGTTGAAGATGCTTTAACAGCTATCTCTGTAGGTGTAAGAGATGAAGGTGTATCCATGATGCATGATGCAACAGAATGTGGAGTTTGGGGAGGGTTATTTGAAATAGCTAATACAACAGATAAAGGATTAAAAATAATTAAAGAAGAAATACCTGTCCATCCCTGTGTAGAGAAAGTTTGTGAACTTTTTAAAATAGACCCTTACAGTTCTATTAGTGAGGGAACACTTTTAATAACCTGCCGGCAGCATAAATCACAGGAAGTAGTGATGAAGTTAAAAGAAAAAGGAATTGAATCAGCTATTATTGGTAAAATTATGGATAAAGATTATGGCATAAAAGTAATTGAAGATAATGTTGAAAAAGATTTAAAACATCCTGTTGTTGATCCATTCTGGCAGGCATTTGATAAGGCATTAAAAGGAGATTTTAATTAATACTCATAATTTAATTGAAGTGAAATTAAATGTGCATCATAGTTATAGCTGACAGATTGCTGATACTTATTATTAGAGCTTGATTTTATATACATATATAGTGGGTTTAAAGAGAAGTATTTACTTATTTTAGTATAATATGTTACTCCTACAGAAGAAGTTTTTACGTTTAATTTGGAATCTGAAAATATTCCTTCATCATTTTGAGCAGGTCTTTTGTCATATTTTTTATTTAAATAAGAGAACATAAGTGATATATATTTATCATCAGAAAATGAGTATGTAACAGAGGGTTTTAAGGTCAGGGTTTTGTAACTGTAGTAATTTTTATAAAATTGAGTGGTTTCCGGAGGAAATCCAAATATATAATTTTGATTGGAAGTATTTAGTTCGTATAAAAAATTAAGACCAAACACTATATCATTCAGTCTATATTGAGGAAATATATTAATTAAATGGTTAAAAGCATTCTGGTTTTCTGTGCCGGTATATCCTGTTATGTCAAGTATTTTTTTATTGTCATGGTTTGATAAATTTAAGTCATATTCAATACTTAATAATAATGGTGTAAATATTGTGGATTGATTAAAAGAGATTGCTATAAAATGATTTTTATAATTTTCAATCTCTTTTTCTTCATGCAGGCTGGTTAGATACATTGTTAATAAATCTGTATAATTAGGGTATTTAAAAATCTGGTACTTATATTTAAAGTTTACAGGTAATTTATTTATTCCGGAATAATTTATATCTACTCCTATCTCATATTTATTAAAGTCATATAATCCTTCTCCCCATTCTTCACTTTTAGAAAATTTATAAAATTCTTTTAAAAATGAAATACAAGGTTTTATTGATATCTGAGCATTTAATTTCATTATATATTTTAACATAAAATAATGGTCCTGGGAGCGTTCGGATAACTTTGCATCAGTACTGTTACCTATGCCAGGGCCTGCATATTTAAGCTGGTAGTAAGTAATAAGAGCATTTTTTTCATTAAATGGAATCATATATGCTAAATCTGAAGATATGTCATTAATAAAGTAAATATTTCCAGATGTAAAAAAAGCACCTTCTTCAATACCCAGATTAAAGTATAATTGTGAATATAGCATACTATTTAAAAGTAATATGAATAATAAAATTAAATTTATTTTTTTCATTTTAATACTCCCTAAATAACAGACCTAAAGGTCTGTTATTACATTTCTTTTACTTATATATTATAACCATGGGTGTTTACTCAAGTCTTAATTTAAGTCATTTTATAAATTAATATGGATGTTTATATAGCCATGTAATAATAACATACTGTCAGGATATAGACTGAGTCCGTAATCAAATATAGTTGAGGAAATTTGTAATTTGGAATATAATTTTTTTATACCAGGATAATAACCAATTAAAACTATAACTTCCTTTCCTGATAATCGAAGATAGTTAATACCTGTATAAATAGCAAATTCTTTATAAGTAGAGGATATATTACCGATACTTGCTAAATTTAATTGAAAACTATCTGATATTTTCTGATTTTCGTCCTCAATATTTTTTATTTTTAAATCAATGTTTCCAACAGTATATTTAATTCCTGAAAAAAATTTGACATTTTTTTCTATTTTTTTTCCAAAAGTAATAAAAGGGGTATATCCACTGGCACATGCAGAAAAGTCATCATCCGGCAGCAGTGCAAGTCCCCATATATTCCAGTAAGAAATCCCAGGTATAATTTCAGGAAGAATTTCTGTGCCTTTATAAATTTTATATTTTAACTGAAAATTTGCAACTGTAAGAATATTCCATATAAGAGAAGTATTAAACTGGAAATTTTTATCACAATGATCTGTACCTGTATTTTCAATATCAGTATTAATTTCCATAAAGAAATCATTAGGTTTGGTAATAAAATCAATACCTGCTTTCATTGCTGTTGTAGTTAGGGTATCATTAAAATCAGCAAATAATGGGTTATATATAAAAAAAATTATAAAAATAAAGAAGATTATTTTTTTAATTTGCATAATTTACTCCTCTTTATATATTATAAAATTTCCTGTATCATGACAAAAGCAATGTCAGGAATAGTTATAACATCTATATCTCCATATAGTAAATCATCTGATTGGATAAGAATTCTGCCTGCTGTAGTATTAAAGATACTGAAAATGTCATTACTGGAATTAAAATGTTTTTCAGAAAGAACTTTGCCTTGATCATTAATAATATAAAGACTTATTTTTATTGTTCCAGCAGGATCTGTTTTTGCTGCATCCTTATATAAAGTTAACTCTCCTTTTGAATAAAGTGCACTGGTTCCTTCTTCAGTGTCTTTTATATCATCTACTAAATCACCAAAATATGGCGTTCCATTAACAAAAAAGGTGTCATTGAATTTATCTGTTGCTTTATCATATTCACCTATCCATTCAAAAATATCTTCCTGGGTTTTTATCTTTTTTTTAGTTCCAAATTTTGCATTTCTTTCTTTTAATTTAACATTATCATTACTGCTAAAAAATTCACCCCAGTTTTTTAAATTAGACGGTAATCTAAGGTTATATGTCATTGTAAGGTCAAAATAAGTAAGCCCGTCATGCCGTTTGGTTAGGTTAATAATCTGAAAACTGTATTTAGTATTTCTTCGGAATATTTGCTCTACACGAATTGTTTTTCCTGTAACAGGAGCTTTAAGGGTTCTGCCGGTAGCTAAATCTTCTTTTTTTAATCTACTGGCAAATTGTTTTTGTTTTTGTAAATTTCGTTTTTCTTTATTAATTTCACTTTTTAATTCGTCTTTAATATTTTCTTTGCCTCTGAAACCCCCTTTCCTGAAAAATACAGGAATGCCTCCCATCATATCTTTTTTATCAGAAGAAGACATCTTTTTAGGACCGGAGAACTTTCCATCTTTACTGATAAAAAGCATAAAATCTTTATCAACAATTACATCTGTTCCAAGAAGTTTACTTAAACATGATAGTTTACCTTCACCAACAAATATAGTTGCGCCATTATTATCTTCATTAATAACTAAAATCGTACCTCTTACTCCTACTACGGCTGTTGGAGTTTCAATGGAAAATTTATGATTTTTTTTGAGTTTTTTAATATTTGCCCAGACTTTTCCAAAATTCAGTCCTAATATTGTTTCTCGTCCTTTTGCCTTAGTTGTTTCTTTTTTTAATTCAAATTTGCTGTTTTTAGCAATTCGAATTTTTACATTATCTTTTAGTAGTAATTGAGCTGATCCATTTTTACCTGTAGTGATTTTATCACCCATATATACTTTCATATTTAATTTAGCATTTAATTTTTTTCCGGTTAGTCTTTTTACCTGAACTTTACCAATGATAAAATTAATTTTACCATAAGAAGATTTTTTTGCTGCGGTTAAAGTTGAACTTGTAAAAAGCAGAATAATCATAAATACTGTTAATTTTTTTATCATAATTTCCCTCCAGCTATTAAATTGATATATTTTAAAACATATAATATTTTGAATAAAAGTCAAGCATTATTTACAGTTGAATTGTTTCAACTTCATTTTTATTAGTATCAAGAATTCCAATAAATGCCTCTCCCGTAAGCCAGCCGCAGGATTCACCAACATTAATAATTGTAGTCTTGCCAATTTTACGAATGTCCTGTTTATGTGTATGACCATATACTATGTAATCATATTCCTGAGATTGAGCAAGGGCTTCAATTCCTATGGGTTCATGCATCATAATAAATTTTTTATTTTCCAGCTCAAATTCATGACCAGGCGGATAAAATGTTCCAAAATCATTAAAATTTTTAATTAGAAAAGGTTTTTCTCCATCATTATTACCAAAAACAAGTGTCATCTTTGAATTAAGGTTTTTAAATTCTTTAGCTGTAATTGGAGAAATAATGTCTCCGCAATGAAGAACAAGCTCTACCTTTTTTTCATTAAAAATAGATACTGCGCGTTGAATGTTATCCATATTTTCATGTGAATCTGTTATTATTCCAATTAACATACTGCCTCCTGTTTAACCTTTTAATAATTTTAATATGCTGACAAATGCTAACAAGTTAATTATAGTCAATAAAATTACAATATTAACCAAACCATATAACGGGATAATAAATAATGATATAATAAATGCACCTAAAGCAGCAGATAAAAGGTCAATACCATTTATCTGGCCAGGGCCAAATATTTTATCAGGAAATAATTTTACAGCAGCAGGAAATTGAATTCCGCTTAAAGTACTGAAACTTAATATAAAAAGAAAAAATAAACTATCCTGAAAAAAATTAAATTGTATTTTTTCTATAATTATGAAAAGAGCAAGTAACAGAAATGGTATAAAAACAAAAATAAATTGTATTAAGACAAATAGTTTATAAGGAAGGAGTTTTATTTTTTTAAAAATAAAACTGCCAAGTGTAAGTCCCAGCATAAAGCTTAAAAAAACAAGACCCATATTTAAATATAAACTTCCTCTTATAATCTGATATAATAGAATTGTAACAATTTCTAAAGAGATTTCTGTAAACCCTATAACTCCCATTGATAAAAGAATTAAATTTTTATTGGTTCGTAATATTTTTATATAAAGGAAAAAAAACAAACCAAGAAGGACTATTAAAATTTTATAGAATTTTATTTTATAAATAAAAAAGAAAAATTTTTTAATAGTCTGTGAAGTGCGGGTAGTCCATAATATGAGATTATAAAAAAAACAAATAGGGTATAAATCTAAATTTATTTTACTATTTTTATTAATTGAATTTAAAAAATCATTAACTCTAAATGAAGTTAGATTAAATTTTAAAAAGTAGTTTTTAAAAAATTTTGATTTAATCTGAAATTTATTTATATTTTGTTTTATTATATGAGGATCATAAGATAATCCGCTTTCTCTGTTAGATGCTAAAAATATACAATTATCTCCGGGAATTGGCAGGATGCTTTTAAATACTTGTTTTAATGTATTATAAAGGGAGCCAATATAAAGACTTTGATATTTATTAATAAAATTTTCAGATGAAGTGACTTTAAAAAGAAGAATCCCATTATCTGATAAAATTTTCTTTAAATCCTTAAAAAATTCATAAGTAAAATAACGGTTAATTTGTAAATTATATGGGTCACCATTGTTTAAAATAATAATATCAAACTTTTTTTTAAATTTTTTTATGATATTCCTCGGATCATTGATAAGTATATGAACACGCTTATTTTTTAAGGAAAGGTCTTTTACATAACGCATATAAAGGTTTAATAAGAATTTATTGTGTTCAATATATGTTATGTCTTTTATCTGATCAAACTTTATTAAATTTTTTATCAGTCCTGCCATTCCATTATTTATAATTAATACATTTTCTATATTGCATGATTGTGCAACTGCCAGGGAAACATCAATTTCCGGACTTAATGTATCAGCAGTGGAAAATAAAAATACTCCATTTTGATAAAATGAGTAATACTTTTCCTGTTTAATCACACTTATTTTTCCATATGGGGTTTCTTTTATATCAACAACATTAAGATTTTTAAACCGCTGTGTATCTGTTAATATATTAATTTGCCTGTGATAGAGTGTTAATATGATTATAACTGCTAATGATATATAAAGAACAGGATTTTTATATTGCTTATTAAGGATAAGGGAAATTAGAAATAAAATAAAAAGTATATTAATTATAAAAAATAAAGAATTAATTTTTAATCCTAAAAAAAGAGCAAAAAAAGCACCTGTTGCAGCCCCTGCAGATTCTATATAATAAATTTTACTTTCCATGTTTTCTGTATGTTGAATATTCAGATAAAAGTAATTAAAATGAATTCCCCATAATAATGAAAACGGGATAATAAAAAAAACAGCATATAAAACAAGATAAAATATATTAATTAATTCTCCAAATGTAAAGTTAAAAAGAGTATAAAAATATCTTAAGATTAAAATATTAAGAATAAAGAATGTTAAATTTAGAAAAAACAGTTTATCTGTTTTATCAAAAAAATAAGTGAATAGTTTTTTAGATAAAATGTGCCCTGCGCCTGAACCTGTAAGCCAGAGAGCTAAAATAAGACCTGCTGTTAATTCATTTCCTGAAAAAGTGGAAAAGCATTCTCTTATTATAAAAATTTGTGAAATTATAGAATAAAAACCAAGGAGAAAAATATTATAATAATGTTTATGTAAAGACATTTAATTTAAAAAAATACTGTTTTCACCTGTGATTTGTATTAATTCATTCAGCAGGTTTTTATCAGCCTTGACCTTTAAAAAAGGCGGCATTTCCATAATAATTTTTTCTTTTTCATTTCTAAAGATATGCAAATAAACTCTTGCATCACCTGTGTTTTTCATTAATATTTCTTTTACCATGACAAGATTTTTTTCATCTCCTGCCAGGGTATATGGTATTTTTATATGGACTTTACTGATTTTTAATTTTTCAGGTTCATTTACGGGTGCAATTTCTTTAGTTTCAATTTTATATCTATCATCGATATTTTTAAAAAATCCGCGAACAATAAGAATAGGCATAGTATTTTCCAGGTATTCTTTTATTTCATCGAATAATTCAGGCATTATTACAATCTCAATGCTGCCTTTTAAATCTTCTAAAGTTAAAAAAGCCATATTTTTACCATCACGAAGATTAATAATTTTCCTGTTAGTGATAAGTCCAACCAAAGACACAAAAGTATTATCTTTATATTGTTCCACGGCAGACAAATCAATATTTGAATATTTTTTTATAGCTTTTTTATATTGATTAAGAGGATGATCTGAAAGAAAGACCCCTAATACTTCTTTTTCATATTTTAATAATTCATTTTTCTGCCATTCTGAATTATCCTGAATAATATTGTTTAAGGAATAGGAATAATCATCATCTTTCTGGTCGCCATCCATAAACAGGCTCATCTGACCTGATTCAATATTTCGTTTAATTTTATAAGCCTCATCAATCAGGTTGTCTATATTGTCAAAAAGGGCTTTGCGTGATATATTAAAAGAATCAAAAGCACCAGCCTTTATTAATCCTTCCATAACTTTTTTATTAACCAGTTTTGTATCAAGTCTGATTAGAAAGTCCATTATATTTTTAAAAGTGCCATTTATTTCTCTTTCATCAATGATTTGGTTGATAAGTTTTCCCCCAACATTTTTAATACCAGCTAAACCAAAATTTATAACTTTTTTAATCCCTTTTTTTTCATCAGATGTTTTCGTCACATTGAAGATAGCAATGGAATTATTAATAGCAGGGGGCAGGATTTTAATTTTAAATTTTTGAACTTCTGAATAATATTTAGTAATATTTTCAATTTTATCCATTTCATTGGAAAGAAGTGCTGCAAGAAACTCACTGGTATAATGTGCTTTAAGATAAGCTGTTTGATAAGTAATAAAAGAATAAGCCACTGAATGAGCTTTATTAAAAGCATATTCAGCAAATTTAGCCAGATCAGTAAAGATTTTTTCTGCTAATCTGATATCGAATTTATTTGCCTTAGCACCTTCTAAGAATTTATCTTTTTGTTCCTGAATGATTTCAATTTTCTTTTTTCCCATGGCTCTGCGGATTAAGTCAGCTTCTCCAAGGGAATATCCTCCAATGATCCGGGTTATACTCATTACCTGTTCCTGGTAAACAATAACACCATACGTTTCTTCCAATATTGGTTTTAATGTTTTATGGATATAATCAATTTCTTCCTGCTTGTTTTTTCTGCGCACATAAGAATCCATCATTCCGGATTTCATAGGCCCTGGTCTGTACAGTGCAATAAGCACACTTATTTCCTGAAAAGTTTTTGGTTTTGCCCTGCAGAAAAGATCTGTAATACCGGTATTTTCAATCTGGAAAATACCTTTGGTTAAGCCTTTTTGCATAATTCTAAAAGTTTCTTTATCATCAAGTGGAAGGGCATTAATATCTATATCAACATTTTCTGTATCTTTTATTAATTTAATAGTATCTTTAATAATAGATAAATTTTTTAAACCTAAAAAATCAAATTTCATAAGACCTACTGATTTAATAATATCCATATCATATTGTGTAGAGATGGTTTTTTCTTTTGTATCCATATAAAAAGGAACAGAATTAACCAAAGGTTCATCACTTATAACAATACCTGCTGCATGTGTTCCTACACTGGAGCATATATTTTCAAGCTTTAAGGAGACAGTCCATATATTTTTTAAATTGGAATCTTTTTCAATGATTTTCCTGAGTTCCTGGTTGTTTTTATAAGATTCTTCAAGGGTATTATGATTTATTAATTTTGAAATGGAGTTGGAAACAGAAAAAGTCACATTCATAACTCTTGAGACAGCTTTAAAAGCAGCTTTTGCTTTAAATTTATTAAAAGTAATAATATGACTGGTTTTATCTTTTCCATATTTATTAATAACATATTCAATGACTTTATCCCTTTTTGTGTCCTCAAAGTCAATATCAATATCAGGAGGAGATATTCTGTCTGGATTTAAAAATCTTTCAAAAAAAAGCCCGTATTTTATTGGATCTACATCTGTAATGCCAAGGCAGTAGGCTAAAATACTCCCTGCAGCACTACCTCTTCCAGCACCAACCATAATATTATTGTTATTAGCAAAATTAATATAATCCCACACAATAAGAAAGTAATCCACAAAATGCATTTTGTTTACAATGTCCAGTTCATATTTAAGCTGCTTTTCTACTTTTTCTGTTTGAGGCTGGTAGAGTTGTTTTAACCCTTTCCATGCAAGGCTTTCAAGATAATCACAAGCTTTAATATTTTCAGGCAGGGAATATTTTGGAATCTGCATTTTATCAAATTCCAGAGTTAAATTACATTTGTCCATTACTTTTATGGTGTTTTCAATAGCTTCAGGAATGGTTTTAAATAATTCTACCATATCTTCATAAGTTTTTAAGTTAAATTCATTTGTAGTTAATCTCATCCTGTCTGTGTCTTCCATCTTTTTTTGAGTCTGAATACATAAAAGGACTTCATGAGCTTTATAATCATCTTTTGTTAAATAGTGAACATCATTTGTAGCTACAACAGGTATGTTTAATTCCTTACTTAGTTTTATCAGCCCTTTAAGAGCTTTTTTTTCTTGTTCTAAATTATGGTGTTGAAGTTCCAGATAAAAATCGTCTTCAAAGAGCTCCTTATATTCATAAGCAACGCGCCTTGCATGCATAAAGTTATTATTAATAATACTTGATGGTATTTCTCCTTTTATACATGATGAAAGGGCAATAAGACCTTTGTGATGCGCCTTTAAAAGTTCTTTATCAATTCTAGGATGGTAATAAAATCCCTCAGTATATCCTTTTGAAGCTAAGTGTAATAAATTTTGATATCCTTCAATATTTTTAGCCAGAAGTATGAGATGATATGCATTAAATTGCTTTTCGCCATTATTAACAATTTTTTCTTTTTTAAAACGGGATTCAGGTGCAATGTAAACTTCTATGCCAATGATAGGCTTAACCCCTTCCTTAACAGCAGTTTTATAAAATTCAATTGCCCCAAACATATTTCCATGTTCTGTTAATGCAATTGCCGGGAATTGGAGTTCCTTAGCTTTTTTTATAAGATCAGGAATTTTTATCATTCCATCAAGAACACTATAATGAGAATGCACGTGAAGATGTATGAAAGGTTTATGTGTTTTCATATTTTTTAATATGCCGAATTGCTTGCTCAGGTGAACCAACAGGTATAAATAAATTTTTATCTATATTGTTAAGTTTTTCTAATTCCCATGATTTAATAGCCAATATTTTTTTTTTCATATTTAAAGCTGCTGTGATTTCATTTAATGTCCCATATTTACCATCTATGGCTATCAAAATATCTGCAGTATTAATAATAATATAATTACGCGCTACTCCTATGCCTGTTGCTATGGGTATGGTTATATAAGGATTAGCTTTATTTATATCAGTATATGGCAGAATACCAATTGTTAATCCATTGTTTTCAAAAGCACCACGTGCTGATGCTTCCATAACACCGCCTAACCCGCCACAGATTAAATGCCATTTTTCCCTGGCAATAAGATTGCCGGTTTTATAGGCAATATCATAGATGACTTTATTTTCAATTGTAGATCCGCCGATGATCCCGATTAGCATGATTTTAAATAATTAAAAAAAAATATTATGTCAAGGATTTTATTTTTATTATTAATAAAGACACATTATAACAACAAAATCATTTTTTTTAGTTTGCTGATATTTTTTTATTTTCAGAAGATCTTCAGAAACAATATAGTAAAGGTAACCTATATCTTTTAGTTTATATCGCACTTCCATATTTTTTAAAGTGGTTTTTAAATTATTTTTAATTCTTGATAAGAATAAGGAATTTTCCCACAGAACAGGAAGAAATATCTCGTCTCCTTTAATTAATCTATTAAAGTCAATATTTCCATTAATTAGATTGAAAACTTTTATAAATTTGTTTTTATAAATATCATTATCAATATTCATTTTATTAATAGGATAAAAATATAATTTATTAAGTATTTTTTCCCTGGTCATTCCATTTTGATACTTGATTTTAAGATATAATTTATTTTCTATAAAATTATAATATAATTTATTGTTATCTATTTTTTTCCATTGAATATGTTTATATTTTGATTTTTTTTTAGAATCAAATATTTTTATGGATGAACCTTCTGATGTTACACCTATATCATCATAATATTTTAAATTAAAAAAGATATTATCTGATGGATGATTTTTTACATATATATAGAATTCATTTTCATTTTTATTTAAAACAGGTGTGAAAAAGTTATTATCCCTCTTTTTTGAAAAATTAATGGCAAATTGATCTATGTCTTCCTTATTTGATTTCCATGCTATTTTAATACCATTATTTTTAATTTTTTCTTTATAAAGGTGTATTGTTTGATGTATGGAATATAATTTTGAAAATTTTATTTGATTATTTTTAAGATAAGCCAGGATTAAAAAATTTTCTGAGGTTTTCATTTTATATGAATTAATATTATTTATTTTTTTATTAAGACTTCGGAATGATGACCAGATATTCTGGTTTAGAAATTTTTTTTTGTAAAATATTTGCGATTCCCCTTTGGATTTGTCAAGCCATGTGACAAAAAATTGGTTTTTATAAATTCCGCATTGAGGCATCCAGCAGTTAATAAGCCCGGAAGTAAGACGCATAAAATTTGCCCATTCATTATTTTCAAATTTAGCATAAGATATATTCCAGTTGCCCAGATGGTTATCCTGCCATGTGAGATAAAAATTTTTATTATCAACTTGAAGCCTCGGTGTTCTATCCTTAAAATCATTATAAATAAGTTGTTCTATATTTTTCCATGATTTCCCTTTATTCATGGAGTAGGTATAAAGAATCTCCTCCCTGGAACCTGTTATATTATTCCATACAAGGAGGTATTGATTGTTATTTATTTTAATTTGAGGCAGGAAATTATAACCTTGTTCATAAGGAGCATGATTATATATTATTTTGCCGCTTGTATTAAATTTAAGAAATTTTACTATAGCATTATTTTTATAATGGTCAATGTATATTAATAATAATTTTTCATTGTCAAATAATATTTTAGAAGAATAAGCTGTTTCACCTTTGAAGAAATACAATGTTTTAGTATTTTTTATTTTATTTTTTTTATGATCAATAACAGCAAATTTTATAGCTTTCTTTCTTTCCTCAATCCATAATATAACAGATGATTGTTTATTTAAGGCTAATGTATATCCCAGTATGTTTTTATCAGTTATTTTAATAGGATTTTTAAATGACTTCCCCTGATTATTACTGAATAAATAAAGCAGATTGTTTTTACTTTTTATTAAAAATCCTATATTGTTTTTAAAAGTTTCTAAATCAAAAGAATCAATTTTTTTTTCTACAGGCAAAGAAATTATATTTAAAAAACGATTTGCATTTATGGACCCTGTTATATATAACAATGCAAGAAAAGTAATGGGTAAATATTTAAATATTTTTTTTACTGTCATTTTTCTTTTAAACTTAAAAGTGTTTTTAATTTATTAATATTATTAATGGCTTTGGGATGCCTTGGATAAATTTGTAATACTTTTTTAAACCAGTAAATAGCCTTTTTATATTTATTATTATTATAAGCAATGATGCCTTTATAATATGTTTGAGTTATTTTTTTCCTATCCTGATCTGATAATTGTTTGATTTTATCGATTTCATCCCCTCTGGACAATATGTAGTTTACTTTATTAAGATTATATCTGGCTTTAATATTGCCAGGTTCAATTTTTAGAATGTATTCCCATTTAGCCAGGGCATGAGCATAATTTCCATTTATAAAATCAAGAATAGCTGCATTATATATTTGGGATAATTGATTTTCTGTTTTGCTTAATTTATCAATATTTTTTTGACATTTTTTTTGTAATGATTTTAAATTTTTAAAAGTATATTTAATTTTATAATAAATAGACGCTCTTGAAATAAGTGTAAAACAAAACAGGCTTTTAAAATAGTCACCAGCATTATAATATTCTACTCCTTTGGAATATAATTTTTCTAAATATTTTTTTGGTTTTTTTATTTTCTTAATATTATTATACCAGTTACTTAATGCCAGTTTGTTTTCAGGAAAAAGTTTAAGTATTCCCTCCCAGTATATAATTGATTTACTATAATATTTTTTATTATAAAAATAAATACCCTGCTTTTTAAAATAACTTAAAATTTCAAAAAGAGATGAATATTTATTTATAGATAACTTATTTTTTATGAAATTTTTTTTAAATATTTTTTTTAAGTATTTTTCTCCTTCAATATTATTAATATTTTTTTTAATAATATTATTATAAAGTAAATTAATAGCTTTTTCAATTTTTTTTTCTTTGATCAGTGTTTTACTTTTTTTTATATCATGTTTGATTTCAATATTTTTTTTCTTTTCAATTTTTTTTTCTTTTTGTTTACACTTTTCAATATAAAGATTTACTTTTTTTAATTTTGGATTATAAGATTTAGCTATAATAAATTCGTCTTTAGCTTTTGTATATAATTGTTTATTATATCGATTAACTCCAAGATTAAAATGTATTTTTGCTTTGCTTTCTTTTTGTTTCTTTTTTGCTTTTTCTTTTTTTATTTCTTTTTTTCCAATATCAATTGCCTGGATTATAATATTTGTAATTTTAATCTTAAGTGACTTTTCAATAACTTTTACAGGAATAAATTTTTTTTTAATGGTTTTTTTTATTTCTTTTATCATTTTTTCTTTTATTTCTTTTTTTTTAAGTGCTGTTTCTTTTAATGTTTTTTCCTTAAGAGCCTTTTCATATTGCAGGAGAATATTTTTTAATTCTTTTGCTTTTCTGTTATCAGGGTCAATGTAAAGTATATTATTAACAATAAGCTTCCCTTCATCCAGAGAAAAATCTTTTAAAGCTATTAATTGTTCAAGCTTTTCAATCATTTTTTTAATTTCTAACTGTGTTTGTTTAGAATGATATCTTAACCTTACTTTTTTCAGTTCTAATTTTGTCTGGTTATCATTATCAGTTAGTATTAGTTTTTCCGTATAAAGGGATATTAAAAATGCTTCATTTTTAATTTTTTTATTTATTTTAATTTCTTTATTAATGTTATGCAATAACATTTCTTTTGATTCTTCAGACAGGTAAGATAAGGTTTTTTTATATAAATTAATAGCTTTTTTATTTTTTGAATCTTTTTTAAGAACTTCTGAAAGTGACTGAATTACTTTTAAATAAGATTTAATAGCAAAAGATTTTTCAGCATTTTTAATTTTTTTTTCAGAATACCCTCGAACATATCGGATTAAATCAAAAAAGGCTTCTGCTTCATTATTAGAAATTTCTTTTTCAGTAAGAGATGTTTTACATTCATTCCATGCAGCATCAAAATCTGAGTTAATGTATGATAACTTTGCATTAAGAAAGTGCTTTTGAACAGTGGTTGATGTTAAATTATCAGTTAAATAAATATTTGACAGGAATAAGAATATTATTATGGTGATAATTTTTTTTTTCATATATATACCGAGATAGATCTTATGTTTTTTTAATAGTAATTAAAGTCATGTCATCATGTTGTTTTGCTGTTCCAACAAATGCTTCGACATCTTTTATTATATTTTGATTAATTTCATCAGGACTATTTTTTTTAATATCTTTCAGAAATGAATGTTTGACACGTTCCATGGAAAATTCTTCCCTGTTTGAATTCATTGCTTCATAGATACCATCTGTCTGCAGAAGAAGTGCATCCCCTTTTTCAAATTTAAATCCTGCTTTAGGATATTCAGTACCCTTGGAGATACCAATAGGCAGGGATGATGCTTTTGCCAGTTCATATACTTTATTATTTAAGCTGCGGTAAAGAATAATTTGAGAATGACCTGCATTAGCATATTGGATAATTTCTCTGTCTGCATCATAAATCAGATAAATTCCAGTTGCAAATCTCTCTCTCGGGATTCTATCTATAAGTTTATTGTTTAATATAGACATTAATTTTCCGGAATCCAGGATTTTAAAGACTTCTGAATGAAAAATAAAAGTTATAACAGCCATAATAATAGCTGCTCCTGACCCCTTACCTGATACATCTATTATAATAATACCATACTTGTTTTTTCCTATTTCAACGATATCATAATAATCACCTCCAACAAATCTTGCCGGGTTATAATATCTTCCAATCTGAACATTTTTTATTTGAGGAATTTGCTTAGGGATAAGAAATTGTTGAATATCACTGGCAATTTGTAAATCTTGTTCCAGAAGCTCTTTTTCAATGAGTTTTTGTCTTGAAGTTTTTAATTCTTTTGTCATATCATTGAAACTATCAGCTAAAGTACCGAGCTCATCTTTTTGGTTTATAGATATTTTATAATCTAAATCACCTTTCCCGATGATTTGTGCTCCTTTTGCCAATTTTTTAACAGGCTGTAGTAAAAGAGATGTAAAAATGTAAGTTATAATTATAAAGATAACAAGAATTAATAAGGAAGTAAAAATAAGTCTTATTTTTGTCTGATTAATCTTTTGTAATATATTCTGAAAAGAAAATTTAATAAATAAAGTTCCTATTTTTATATTATTATCAATTACAGGATAAGAATATATATAATTGTCTTTTTCTTTCTGCTTAAAGAATGTATCTATTGCTAATGCTTTTTGTGTTGATTTTTCTTCAAATTTTTTTAATAGCCCCATACTTAAAATTTTATTCATAATATGGCTGTCTGAGTGGAAAATTAAACTTCCATTTTTATTAAGCAAATAAGTACTTATGATATCTTCATTCCGCTGTTTAATTTGTCGGATAATTATTGAGATAAGTAAGTCATCAGCACTTATAATGCCTTCTTTAATAGTATCAGAGGCATTTAACATTAATACATTCATTCTTTTATCAGTAGATTCAAGTAAAAGCTTTTCCTGCCTGGAAATACTTAAAAAAGTAAGAATAGTAACCAAAATAATAATGAAGATAATAATAAGAAGAGTGAATTTTATTTTTATGCTCATAAATTAATTCCTTTGTAGGGGAGTTTTACCCCTCCCCTACTATGTAGATATTATCGGTATATTATTAACAAATTTTATTGATATTATTAAAAGTAATACTTTTTTTTATAATGTCAATAATTAAGGAATAAAATAAAAAACTTGAAAGAATTTTATTAAATAGTTATTATAATTTCAATGAAAAAAATTATTATATGTATAACAATTTTATTTTTACATTTTCAGATATTATTTTCCATGCAGAATTCCACAACAAATGTCCTGCAGTATCAAATTAAGGATAAAAGTGAAAATTTAAAGGAAGTTGAAGAATATTTAAAAAAACGTCAGGAAGTTTTAGAACAGTTGAAGAAAAAGAAAGAGCCGGAAAGCAGTTTAAGAAGATTTGAAATTCAATTTTTTTCATCAGGAGCTATGGTATATTTTAGTACTTATATATTTGTAAAATTATTTTGTGAAATTTATTCCAGTGATTCATCTGAATTATCAGTTTCCCACTGGTGTTTTATTATTACAAATTCAGTAGGAATAGGGACATATATTGCCATAAAAGATTATTATGATGTTAAAAAAATCAGGATGAAAGAAATGGAAGAGGAAAAAAATTATGGAAATATAGATCAAAATTATTATAGATTTAGTTTTTTAAAGAAGAGATTTTAATAGGAGTATTTAATGGATTACAGTGAAACACTTAATTTACCTAAAACAGAGTTTTCTATGAAGGCAAATCTATCAGAGAGGGAGCCGGAATTTGTAAAGCAGTGGGATACTGACAAAATTTATAAGAAATTAAGAGATAAAAATAATGGAAAAGAAAAATTTATTTTACATGACGGTCCCCCTTATGCAAATGGGCATATTCATCTGGGCCATACATTAAATAAAATCTTAAAAGACATTATTGTAAAATATAATAATATGATTGGTAAAGATGCACCGTATGTTCCGGGATGGGATTGCCATGGATTACCAATTGAACTTCAGGTTGTTAAAAAATTAAAAGGAAAAGAGTATTCAAAAGATGAGTTAAGAAAAGAATGCAGGAAATATGCGGCTAATTTTGTTAATATACAGAGAGATGAATTTAAAAGGCTTGGAATTTTAGGTGATTGGGAAAATCCTTATTTAACCATGTCAGAGGATTATGAACAAGCCATAGTTGATTCTTTAGGCAAATTAGTAGAGAAAGGATATATATACAGGGCATTAAAACCTGTATATTGGTGTGCTTCCTGTAAAACAGCATTAGCTGAGGCTGAGGTAGAATATGCTCTTCATGATACCCCTTCTATTTATGTAAAGTTTGAATTAAAGAACAATAGTTTATTTAAAGAAAAAGCATATTGGCTTATATGGACAACTACACCATGGACATTACCTGGAAATACAGCTATCTGTCTTCACCCGGATGAAAAATACATTGCTTTAAAAGTAAAGTATGATAATAAATCTGAGTGGTGGTTATTGGCAGAGAAATTAATCAGTCAGCTAAGGGAGAAAATTGATTTCAGTATTTTAGAAGAAAGGAAATTGTCTACTGAAAATGTTGATAATTTAACAGCACAGCATGTTTTTTTAGATAGGGATTCACAAATTGTATTTGATAAATATGTTAGTATAGATACAGGAACAGGCTGTGTACACATTGCCCCAGGCCATGGCCTGGAAGATTATATTGTAGGATTAAACTATAATTTACCAGTGCTTTCACCTGTAGATGATCACGGAAGGTTTACAGAAGAAGTTGGAGTAAAAGATTGGGTAGGAAAAAAAGTATTTGCGGCAAATGATCTTGTTATTGATGAGTTGAAACGCAGGGGGAATTTAATATTAAAACAAGAAGTAAAGCACTCTTATCCACATTGCTGGAGGTGTAAAAAGCCTATTATATTTCGCAGTACTTATCAATGGTTCATGAATATTGACCATAATGACCTACGAAGGAGGAGTCTGGATGGGATTAAAAATGTAAAATGGATTCCTAAATGGGGAGAAGAGAGACTGGGTAATATGTTAAAAGAAAGACCGGACTGGTGCCTGTCCAGGCAGCGAGCATGGGGTGTTCCTATTCCAGCTTTTTATTGTGAGGATTGTGAAGAAGTAATTTTAACTGCTGAAACTATTAATTATTTCAGTTCCAAGGTTGCAGAACATAGTGTGGATATATGGTTTACAAAAGATGCAAAGGAGCTTTTACCTGAAAATTTTAAATGTCCTAAATGCAAAGGAACAAATTTTAAAAAGGAAAAAGATATTTTAGATGTCTGGTTTGATTCAGGAGTAAGTCATATTGCTGTGCTTGATAATTATAAACAAAAGGATTTGAATTCTCCTGCTGATATGTACCTGGAAGGCTCAGATCAGTACAGGGGATGGTTTCAATCTTCTTTACTTCCTTCTATTGCTATAAAAGGCTGCCCCCCTTATAAAAGTGTATTAACACATGGTTTTACACTTGATTCTGTGGGGAAAGCCATGTCTAAAAGTGTAGGCAATGTAGTGTCTCCTGAGGAGATTTATAAAAAATATGGAGCAGACATTTTAAGGTTATGGGTTGCTTCTATTGATTACCAGAATGATATGAGGATAGGTGATGAGATTGTAAAGCGGTTAATAGAAAGTTATAGAAAAATCAGGAATACCTTTAGATATATTCTGGGAAATATTAATGGCTTTCAAGAAAAGCAAGCTGATTTTAATAAAGTAGAGGATTTTGATGACTTTGATTTATGGGCATTGGCTAAATTAAAACGCTTTGAAACATCTATTAAGAAATTTTATAATAATTATGAATTTCATCTTATTTATCATTATACAGTTAATTTTTGTTCTGTTACATTAAGTAATCATTATTTTGATGTATTAAAAGATAGATTATATATAGAAAAAAAAGATTCTTTTAAAGGCAAATCAAGCAGGATAGTTCTTATTAAAGTATTTAATATGCTGGTAAAATTACTGGCTCCTGTTTTATCTTTTACAGCAGAGGATGCATGGAAGGTTTACTTAAAGCAGAATAATAGAAACATAGAAAGTATTCTTTTAACAGAATTTGAGGATTTAAATATAGATTTAAATAAAATAGAAAAGCAGGAGAAGAAATGGGACAGGATTTTTGAAATTCGGGAAGAAGTAAATAAAGCCCTTGAAAAAGCAAAAAATGAAGACATGGTAGGCCATACTTTAGAGGCAAAAGCAATACTTTTTCCTTTAAATGATAAAATTAAAGCGTTTTTAACTGAGAATGAAGATTTACTTGCTTTTGCATTTATTGTATCAGAAGTTGAATTGAAAAATGAATTAAAAAATGAGACAATTTATTCTGAAAATGAGGAGCTTAAGGTTGTTATAAAAAAAGCAGACGGCAGGAAATGTGCACGCTGCTGGAACTATTCTACAACTGTAGGTGAGAATAAAGATGCACAATTATGTAAACGATGTAGTGAGATTGTAAAAAAAATATAAAGCGAATATTCACACAGTGAGTCATATTTTTTTAATCAAACTTCAATTAAAAAAAAGTAGTTGACAATAAATTTATAACTTATAAATTATGTTCAATTATTGAACAATTAATCGAGTCTGGTTCGCCGGCAGGTTGATTTTTGTATATGTATTTAATTACTTTATTAAAATGGACTTATTGTATTTCCTTCATTAAATCTACAGGAGAAGTGCGTCTTTTTTAAATTAGGTATATATATATTTGATTATATACAATCGGTAAGTTATACTCTTTTAATATAATTTTAATGTAGCCGAGGCTTAAGCCTCGGCTACTATGTTATTATTATACATTACGATTATATAAAAGATTATAGAGAGTAAAAATATGGAATATTTAAAAACATTAGGAGAAAGCGAATATAAGGTGCTTGAGATATTAAATAAAGATAATAATTTAACACAAAGACATATTGCAAAAAAAGCAGGGGTTTCCCTGGGATTAACTAATATTATTATCAGAAGGCTTGTAAAAAAAGGATTTTTAAAGATTAAGAATATGAGTAAAAAAAGAATTTTATATAATCTAACACCCAAGGCTTTAATCGAGAAAAGTTACAGAACATATCATTATTTTGAAAAAACAGTTAAAGATGTAGTAAAAATACGGGAAAAGATACAGGATGAAATCATAAAAAGAAATAATATATATGTCAATGATATTATTATTATTGGTAATAATGAGATAAGTGAAATTGCAAGATGGGCTATACAGGAGATGAAATTAAAATATACTATAATTGAAACTTTACCAGAAAATAAAAATGCTGATCCAGATCATACTTTAGTTATTAATTGTGAAAGAAATGTTATTAAAAATGGTAATATTATTAATATTTATAAAATATTATGAAATAAGGTAACTATTCAGGTATGTTATTAAAAAGTAGTGTAGGGCTCGGTAGAGCCCGTTTAATATTATGAAAGAAATATTATTAACAGGGTGTGCCGGGTTTATTGGTTTTCATACAATTATAAAGCTTATTAAAGAAGGTTATAAAGTTATAGGCATTGATGACATGAACAATCATTATGACCCTTTGATAAAGAAAAAAAGATTAAAGTATTTAAATGAGTCCTTTAAGGATTTATTTGAATTTAATAAAATAGATATTCGGGATAAATCAAAAGTAGATAAATTAATAAAAAGAAATAAGTTTAAAGCTATTATTAATCTTGCTGCCAGGGCAGGGGTCCGGGGCAGCGTACTGGACCCATGGGTATATTTTGAAACAAATACTATAGGTGTCCTGAATATCCTCAATAGTATGAAAAAATATCAGCCGGATACTTTGTTAATACAGGCTTCTACGTCATCTGTTTATGGTGATAACAGTGTTCCATTTAGAGAAGATGACAGGGTTGATCATCCATTGTCCCCTTATGCTGCTTCTAAAAAAGCTTCTGAAGAGCTATGTTATACATATCATTATTTATCAGGTATTAATGTATTGATATTTCGATTTTTTACAGTATATGGCACTTATGGAAGACCTGATATGTGTATATTTCGCTTTATTAAGTGGATAGATGAGGGAAGTGAATTATTATTATATGGAGATGGAAGGCAGGAAAGAGATTTTACTTATGTTGAGGATATTGCAGATGCAATTTTTAAAGGAATGAGTTTTTCAGGATATGATATTATAAATCTGGGAAATGACAATCCAGTTAAGATAAATATTATAATCAATGAGATTGAAAATTATTTAAATAAGAAAGCACAAATTACAAGTCTTCCGCGTCATCCTGCTGATATATTACTGACTTGTGCTAAAATTGAAAAAGCAGGAAAAATATTAAAGTGGCAGCCTTCTACAGAAATAAATAAAGGATTACGGATTGTACTGGACTGGTATTTAAAAGAAAGGAATTGGGTGAAAAATATAAAAGTAATGTAATGTTTATGGAATTATTAAAGCAATTAAAAAATCATAAAAAAACAATCTGTGTTGTTGGCCTTGGATATGTTGGTTTGCCACTTGCTGCTGTATTTGCAGAGAAGTTTAAAGTTATAGGGTTTGATATAGCTGGGAACAGGATTGCTGATTTAAAAAAAGGTGAGGATGCTACCAATGAGCTTAGTAAAAAAGATTTAGAAAAAGTATCATCAAATTTAATCCTAACATCAAATCAACAGGATATTAAAAAATGCTGTATAATAATTGTTACTGTGCCTACACCGGTTGATAAGCATAAATCACCTGATTTAAATGCAATAAAAAATGCATCACAGATGGTTGGGGAAAATTTACAAAAAGATTCTATAGTAGTTTATGAATCCACAGTTTATCCGGGAGTTACTAGGGAAATATGTGTCCCAATTCTTGAGCATGCTTCAAAACTTGTATGGAAAAAAGATTTCCACGTAGGTTATTCTCCAGAAAGGATTAATCCTGGTGATAGAGAGCATACTATAAAAAAGATAAAAAAGATTGTATCAGGGGATGATAAAATAACATTGGATATTTTAAATGAACTGTATGGTGCTATCATCGAGGCCGGTATTCATAAAGCATCTACTATTGAAGTAGCAGAATCAGCAAAAGTCATAGAAAATACCCAAAGAGATTTAAATATTGCTTTAATTAATGAACTGGCTATTATTTTTAATAAATTAAACATTGATACGCAGGAAGTTCTGAAAGCTGCAGGGACAAAATGGAACTTTTTAAACTTTCAGCCAGGACTGGTTGGTGGTCATTGTATAGGGGTGGACCCTTATTATTTAACATTTAAAGCAAAAGAGATGGGATATCATCCGGAAGTAATTTTATCCGGCAGAAGAATTAATGATAATATGGGGAAATATATAGTTGAAGAAACTGTAAAGTTATTAATACAAGCAGGGCATACTGTTAAAAATGCAAGAATACTGATTATGGGAATTACTTTTAAGGAGAATGTCCCTGATATAAGAAATTCAAGAGTTATAGATATTATTAGAGAATTAGAAAATTATGGAGTTGAGGTTGTTGTTTCTGACCCTTATGCAGATAAGGAAGAAGTTAAAAAAGAGTATCAATTGCAAATGATTGATTTTAAAAATTTAAAAGAATTTAATGGTATTATTGCAGCTGTATCACATGATAAATTTAAAGAAAAAAGTGTTTTGGAGTTAAATAAATTATATAAAAAGGACATACAAAAGGTTTTAATAGATGTGAAAGGTTCTTTTAATAAAGAGGAGTTTATTTCAAATCAATATTTATACTGGCGGCTTTAATGAAAAAGTTATTATTTATCTTTGGAACACGGCCTGAAGCAATAAAACTTGCACCTTTAATACTGGAATTTAAAAAGGAAAAACAGTTTAAAGTAAAAGTATGTGTAACAGCACAACATCGGGAGATGCTTGATGATGTGCTTTCTTTTTTTAAAATAAAACCAGATTATGATTTAAATATAATGAAAAAAAATCAGACTCTTTTTAACATTACTGCTAATACAGTAAGCAAGTTAGAATCAGTTTTAAATAAAGTAACCCCTGATATAATATTTGTACAGGGAGATACAACCACTGCTTTTACAGGAGCTCTGGCAGGATTTTATAAAAAAGTAAAAATAGCACATATTGAAGCAGGACTCCGAAGCTATAATAAATATTCCCCCTTCCCAGAAGAAATTAATCGAATCTTAGTAGGTCATATAGCTGATTATCATTTTTCTCCAACAAAACATGCAGTTAAGAGTTTAAAAAAAGAAGGAATTAAAAGGAATATATATAATGTTGGAAATACTGTTATTGATGCCTTATTTTCAGGACTTGATTTAATTAAAAAGGATAATAAAAAATATAAAGAATTTTTTCATTTTTTAGATTTTAACAAAAAAATAATACTTGTTACAGGGCATCGTAGAGAGAGTTTTGGAAAAGGATTTGAAAATATTTGTCAGGCATTAAAAAAAATAGCTTTAAAATTTAAAGATTCAATAGAAATTGTATATCCTTTACATTTAAATCCTAATGTTCAAAAACCCGTAAATAAAATATTAAGTAAAATAAAAAATATATATTTAATCAGACCATTAAATTATCCATATTTAATTTATTTAATGAATCAAAGCAATATGGTATTAACAGATTCCGGAGGAATACAGGAAGAAGCTCCATCACTTGGAAAACCTGCCCTGGTTATGCGGGATGTAACAGAGCGGATTGAAGGCATCCGGGCAGGAACTGCTAAATTAGTAGGGACAGATAAAAATAAAATTATCCAGGAAACAATAAAAATATTAACCAATGAGAAAGCATATCATAAAATGGCAAAAGCAGTAAATCCTTATGGTGATGGAAAAACTTCAAAAAGGATTAAGGACATTATAGCTTTGGATTTATTATGAACCAAAGAAGAAATAAAAATAAAATACAAGTATTAGATAACAAGAGAATAAATTTAATGTCAAAACTCTCGTTTATTAATAATTATAATTTTTATTTAGCAGGAGGAACAGCTCTTGCATTACATATAAAACATAGAATATCTTATGATTTTGATTTCTATACCTTTCAAGAGTTTGATAATAATAATTTAAATAGAGATTTTAAAAAAGTATTTAATAAGAAAATCGAATTAATAACATTATCTAAAGGTACTTTACTATTGAAGATAAATGAGATAGAGCTTAGTTTTTTTGAATATCCATATAAATTAATCAAATCTCTTGTTAAGTATAAAAATATATCTTTAGCATCTATTGAAGATATTGCTGCAATGAAAGCAGTTGCTATAGCGCAAAGAGGACGTGCAAGAGATTTTTTTGATATCTATCATTTAATAAAGATATTTAGTCTTGATAAATTATTAAAATTTTCAATGAAAAAATATAGAGAGTATAATGAATATATAATATTAAAAGGGTTGGTTTACTTTGAAGATGCTGAAAATGATATTAAATCTAAAAATTTTAAGATTGAAAAAAAAGAATGGGATGAAATAAAAAGATTTATTATAAAAGAAGTTAATTATTATGTTAAAAAATCATAAAAGGAAACCCATTTTTCTTAAATATATGATATGGCCTTATGATTTAAGAAAGATTGATATCAAGCAGGATAAGGAAATAATAATCACTCAGGTATTCAATCATGGAAATTGGAAAAGGATTAAATGGATACTAAAAACATATCAAAGAAAAGATATAATAAAAGTTTTAAAAAGTCCTTATCGTGGAATGTGGTTTAAGGATGTTTTAAATTTTTGGATGACTGTTTTTAGAATAAAGATTAATAAAGAAAAATATAAACTTGCAATATTTAATCTTCATCCAGTTAAGTTTAAATAAAGTAAAAGGTATAAAAAGTGGATAAACAAGAAGTTATTAAAGAAGTAATAACAATAATATTAAAATATGCCAGGCCTACCAGGATTTATTTATATGGTTCTCAAGCAAATGGGGAATGTACAAAAACAAGTGATATAGATATAGCTTATGAAGATGTAAATTTTAAACAAGATTATTTAATTAAAGAAGAAGTTGAAAAACTTACAACATTGTTAAAGATTGATGTAAAAAATATATCTTTTACAGAAGATAGATTTAAAAACAGAGTAAAAGATGCTGGAAAAGTTCTTTATAGTGCAAATAAGAAGTTACGAGCAGAAGATTCGCTTTTAAATTTTTCTAAAGCTTATGAAAAATTTGCAAATGTAGTTGAAAGAAAGGATGGGTTTTATAAAGAAGGGTATGGAGATATATATCTGGATTTAGTGGTGAAAAGATTTGAGTTTACTTATGAAATGAGTTGGAAAACAATAAAACGATATTTAGATTTTATTGGAATAGTATGTAATAATCCAAGGAGTTGTTTTAAAGAAGCATTTTCACAGGAATTGATATCTGATGAAAATATATGGATTGATATGATAGAAAAAAGAAATTTAAGCAGCCATATTTATGATGAGGATGAGATTAGTGATATTTTAGAAAAAGTTGTAGATTATAAGAATGTATTTAAACAGTTAATGGAAAATATAAAAAAAAGATTAAAGTAAAAAAAACAATATAAATACTGAGGAAAAATTTTATTGTTTATTAGCAGGTAAAAGGACAAAAGCATTAATTGATTTTGAGATGGAGAAGCATATTATTTATTTTATTAAAGTGATAGATTTATTTTAATAGTTTAGCATAAAATTTGTTAAACTCAAGTATAGTAATTTTTAATAAAAATTATAAATAAAATTGATATGAAAGTTAAATTTAAAGAGATAAAAAATTATGCAAAAAGAATAAGACAAAAATTTAATCCTCAAAAAATTATTCTTTTTGGCTCTTATGCTTATGGACATCCTTCTAAAGATAGTGATGTTGATTTACTTGTAATAATGGAAACACAATTGAAATCTGCAGAGCAGATGTTTCTTATAAGAAAAAAAATTCCTTCTCAGTTCCCTTTAGATTTAATAGTAAAAACATCTAAGGAAATAAAAGAAAGAATTAAAGAAGGGGATTTTTTTTATAAAACTCTACTAAAAAAAGGCAAGGAATTATGAAAGTAATAACAAAAGAATGGATTAAAAAAGCAGAAGAAGATTATAGAGTTGCAACAAGAGAATTTAAAGCTAAACCAATAGCTTGTTATGCTGTTTGCTTTCATAGTCAGCAATGTATAGAAAAATATATGAAAGCAGTTTTACAAGAAAATGAAACTCCTTTTGCTAAAATTCATGATTTGGAGATTTTACTTAAAAGTTACAAGAAATATATCCCCACATTAGTGAATTATAGAAGAAGAATTAATATGGCTTACTACATTTAGTGTAGAAGTACGCTACCCAGGTTTTAATGTAGAAAAAGAAGATGCAAAAAAATCTGTAGTTTTTATGAAAATTACAAGAAAAATTTTAAAAAATTATTTTAAAGAGAAATAAATTTTTAAAATAAACTTTCACATGATTAAATATTTGTAACTATTAAATAATTATGCAGCAACTCTAAAAGACAGGAGTTTAAATTGGATATTTTTCACTTGATAAATTAAAAATATCCGATTATTTATATTTTATGTATAAAAAAAGAACAGTATCTCAAAGAATGCATTGACTATTTATCTGATTTTTTTAATATAAGTAAAAAAAATAATATAAAATGGAGGAAAAATTTTATGAAAGATGATTTAGCAAATGATGAAATAAGTTTACTTGATATTATTAAAGTTTTGTATAAATGGAAATATTTTATTATATTTTTTATAATAATAATTACCTGTGCTGGTGCTGCATATTATAAAGTTTTTTTACAAGATGATAAATATATGAATTATGCTATTATTCGGATAGGTAAAATTGGTACAACCCAGATACAGACTTCTGAAGAACTAAATTTTTATCTGAAAAGTGATCTTCTAAGACAGGAGATAGAAAATATGATAGGGCAAAAGAACATTTTGAAATATTTGAATATTTCTGATGAAAGTGAAATAGAAAATAAGCAATTAATAGATATGAAGTGGTATGATAGTATTGAATTTTCAGGAAATAAATTAATCACTAAATCCCATGATAAAAATTTAGTTACAAAAGTTAATACAATGGTTGTAAAAAAAGTTATAGACGAACATGAAAAAATATTAAAGAAAGAGTTACAAGTATATTATAATAATTATTC
>CBDVEP010000008.1:0-39837 GCA_965373035.1 uncultured bacterium | reverse complement strand
CCCATTTTGACTCTGTTTTGTGGATTTTTAATCATCCATATAATAGCATTACTTAATGATTTTACATCTTTAACAGTTACTAACAATCCATTTATATTATTATCAACAACTTCCCTGCAGCCAACAGCATCTGTAGTAATAAGTGGTTTTTCCATACTCGCAGCTTCAAGTAAAGAACGAGGCACACCTTCTCTATAAGAAGGCAAAACCACAACATCAGTTTTTCCAATATAATCCCTTACATCTTCAGTGATACCTAAATAATTAATAACCCCTGACTTTTCTTTTATATATGCTTTAGAAACTGCTGAAGGATTTCCTTTATCGAGCCATCCTAAAATATCAAACTTAGCTTCAGGAAATTTCTTCTTTACTATTTCTGCTGATTCTATAAACTCTCTTATTCCTTTATCCCATAAAAGTCTTCCAATAAACAAAAATGTCACTGCTTTAGTCCTATTTTTAATTTTAACAGGAGCATAATATGCTGTGTTAACTCCAGAACTTAATATAACACCTGACTTCTCCTTAGAAACAATCTTTTCATCTAAAAAAAATTTTAAATCATCATTATTTTGAAATATAACTTTATTCACACGGATAAAGGCAATTTTATAAAAAATCCTTACTAATTTCTCTAAAATTGATTTTTTAATAAAAACATATCCTAATCCAGTAATAACATTAATAATTTTTGTTTTTAAAAACCACCCTGCTAATGAAGTATATATTACAGGTTTTATTGTATAATTTATAACAATATCTGCTTTCTCATTAAGTATTATTTTTATAATATTAAAAAATAATATTATATCCTTAATTGGATTTACTCCTTTTCTATTAATCTTTAAATTAATAAATTTAACACCTGCTTTTATTAATTTATTCGAATATTTATCATAGCCCGCTGCAACTGTAACATCATACCCCATACCCTGTAAATATTTTATCAAGCCAAATCTAAACAAGTATAAATTCAAAGAAATACATGAAAAAAATATTATTTTCATTATTTAAATATTTTTTATTGAAAGTAAAGTATGGTTTTATAAAACAACAAAAATTCTTACTGAAAATAATTTTACATCCATTTTTTATACCACCTCTGAAATATAAACACAAACCATATAAAATGTGCGTTTACACCTTTCCCATTTTTAAATTTATTAAAAAGTTCTGATAAATGATTTATGTTAAAAATATTCTGCCTGTTTAAAAATTTAGTGTCAAAAACATCATTGTACTTATTTAACAGGTTCTCTCTTAACCACTTATAAATTGGTATCCCAAAACCCATCTTGGGTCTATTCAATAATTCCTCCGGCACATACTTATAAAGTATTTTTCTCAATATCCACTTTGATATATTATTCCTGTATTTTAAATCCCATGGTAATTGTGCTATATATTGAACTAATTCATGATCTAAAAACGGTTCCCGTCCTTCCAAACTATTCTGCATAGTTGCCCTATCTACTTTTGTTAAAATATCATCTGGCATATATGTTTTAAAATCTATCATCTGCATATATGAAAAATTATCCATTCTTTTATCCTGTTTAATTGTATCAAAATTTGTACTTAATTTTACATTATATTTATTTTTTAAAATTTTATCAAGGAGCTTCCTGTTTGCATAACTACCACTTACTTTAAATATATTATTTAATTTATCTTCTTTTATAATATTCCTGAATTTATAAAACTTATCCTTTAAATTTGTAAACTTTGGTAAAGGAAAGACACAGGAGATATTTTCATATAACTTCTCAACAAATTCCGGTGACAATAGTTCCAGCATACCTGCCCCAAAGAACCGTATAATAAAAGGCACCCTGGATAAATATTTATAATACTTATCAACAATTTCATACTTTGTATATCCTGCAAATAATTCATCACCACCATCTGCAGAAAGTGCTACCTTGACATTTTTTCTTGCCAATTTTGAAACTAAATAAGTTGGTATTCCCGAACTATCGCCAAACGGTTCGTCATAAATATCCTGAAATTTTTCAAAAATATCATAAAGGTCATCAACAGTACAATAAAATTCAGTATGATCGGTTTTAAGTACTTCTGCTACTTTTTTAGCATAACAAGCTTCATTATATTCAGGCTGATCAAAACCAATAGTAAATGTTTTTAATTGACTATTGATGTTTTTTTGTAATAATGCAGTTACAGCAGATGAATCAATCCCCCCGCTTAAAAACACACCTACCGGCACATCAGAAACTAATCTATATTTAAAACTTTTTATTAATAAATATTCTAATTCTTCTTCAATTTCTTTTTCATTCTTTTTTATACGAGGAAGTTTATAATAATCTGCTATATCCCAATATTTAACTTTTTTTAATTTTCCATTTTTATTTAATTCTAAATAATACCCGGGCTCTAATTTATAAGTATCTTTAAAAATAGTATAAGGAGCCTGGATATGCCCAAACTGAAAAAATAAAAATAATGCATCATAATTTATTATTTTTTTAAAATCTGGAAATTTATAGAATGGTTTTAATTCTGAACCAAAAATAAATATACCATCTTTTAAATAATAATATAAAGGTTTTATTCCAGCCCTATCTCTTATCAGAACCATCTTTTCATTATCTTCATCCCAGATAACAAATGCAAACATTCCAATAAATTTTTCAATACATTTGATTCCCCACTCCTGGTAGGACTTTAATATTACTTCTGTATCTGATGAACTTTTAAATCTATATCCTTTATTTATTAATTCTTTCTTTATCTCATTAAAATTATATATCTCCCCATTATAAGTTATCCATATATTACTGTTATTACTTTTCATAGGCTGATGACCTGTAACAGACAAATCTAATATGGATAACCTTCTATGACCCAATGCAACATTCTTTTTTTTACTAATATAATATCCACAATCATCAGGTCCGCCATAAACCATTGTGTCTCTCATATCAGTAATTATTTTATCTTTATTATAATTAGTAGTTTGCCTGAAATCCCAAAATCCTGTTATTCTACACATTTTTTTATTTATTCTTTATAGTTATTGTTATACTAAAAATTTTTTTCATTATGATTTTCTGTTATATTATTCTTTATTTTAGTCTGATTTTCCATGTACATATAAGATACAAGATAAGTTAAAAATACCCATATCCATCTTTGTCGAAATATATGATGGAAATTACTAACAAGTAATAAACAAAAATAAACTACATAAAAATCAACTCGTTTATAATACTTTATACCCTGTATGAAAATAAATCCTAATAAAATAACAAATGGAATAAAACCTATAATCCCTGTTTCTGATAGTATTGATAAAAAACTATTATGACCTTCCCATTTGCAATATTGTTTATAAATATTACCTAATCCTACTCCATTTATTGGGTTAGATAGAAATGCCTTAAAAGAATTATAATTTATCTCTTCTCTTGGATCACCTTTTAATGAAAATGTTTTTATATTTTCAAAAACTGAAATTGCTCTATTAAATAATACTGAGCGACTATTATTTTTCATTAAAAATATTACTATTAGAAATAAAATTAATAACAATATTATCATTCCAATAATTAAAAATAATTTATATTTAGATTTAATTTTTCTAAATAAATCAACATAAGAGTAAAAAATTAATATTATAGCTATAAACATTCCCATCCTTGAACCTGTATATGTTACTGCACAAAAAAACAATAAGGGTAATATCATATTAATAATATTAGAAAGCCAGAATTGTTTTATATATTTTCTACTTATTAAATATACATAAAAACATATAAGTAAAAATATTGTTAGCTGAGAAGATATTCTCATAAAAAAAACAAAAAAATTATCAAGAAAAAATCTTTTTATTTCCAACTGAAATAATACTGTTAAAGAAGCAAAAGAAATAATTATTAAAGTAACAACAAATGATGTGAATATTACTTTTAACGCAATTTTTTTTCTTTCATATATATATAAAGAAAAAGAAAAAACAACACAAAAGGCATAAAAATAAGCAAGCAACTCTGCTACAACTGCATTTTTATTTTTTGCATCAATTAATGAAAATAATATTCCTATTAAAAATACAATATATAATCTTAATAATTTTTTATTTACAACCAGCATATTAAAGTTATTAAATTTTTTAAAAATAAACGTTATTAATATTATTATTAAAATAGCATCAGGTATTGTAAAAGTATATTGAAATATATTAATACCAATCTTAATAAAGCTTAGTGAAAATATATACAAGAACACTGATACATCTAAAAATTTCATGGTTTTACATATTGAATTCATATTCATTTTTATTTTATATTTTTTTATTTAGCCTTCTGGAGTAATGCATAAGTTATAACCTCCTATAGACTATAGATGTCATTCCTGCGAACAGACTGTGTCGCAATTAGAATTTTTGTAGGGGCTTGATTTATCAAGCCAGTTTAAAGGCCTTTAAATACGGGTTCGATGAATCGAACCCCTACATTTTTGGAATATGACACAGTCTGTCCGCGGGAATGACTGACGCATTACCTTCTGGATAAGTGCAATTAAATCATCTGCCAGATAATTATAAGAAAATTTATTTATTATATTTTTATTATAATTATTCTTAAAGTTTCCTTTTTTATATTTACAATAATGCTTTAATATATATCTTTTTAATTTTTTTTGAGAATCACTGCTTCTTGTGTATATAACAATTCCTGCATTAGTAATTTTAAATAAATTTTCTATCTCCCTATCTCTATCTCCATTTATTATACAGATAATAGGTCTGCCAGATGATAAATATTCATAAAACTTTCCTGACAAAATGCCTTTACTCTTTTCATCAGACCATGTCATCATAATTAAAAAACAACTGTTTCTTTGTAACTTAAGAGATTTTTTTCTATTGATATATCCTAAATCCGTACAAACTCCTCTTAAATTATATCTGTCAGCTATTTTAATGAATAATTCTCCTTCTCTTCCTGCATAAATCACCTTAATCTTTTTAGAACTGCTTTTATTGTTTTTAATAAGTCTTTGTATACAATCAAATAAAATTCCCGGGTCTCTTCTGCTGCCATATAATGCTCCAACATATAAAAATGAAAAATCTTTTATTTTAACTTTAATATTAATTAAATTCATATCATCAGCATCAAATCCATTATGTATTACATAAACATTTGAATTATACTCTTTTAATGGTTTTGCAAGACCATAAGAAACTGTTGTTAAGCAATCAGCCTTTTTTAAAATCTTTTTATCAATAACATGTGAAACTTTCATTAATAAATTTTTTTTAAATTTATCAATATGTAGATCTCTAAAGTCAGCTATCCATATTAAATGAGGAAATATTAGTTTTAAAATATAACCAATAAAAATATCAGAAAACGGTGAATAAGAAGTATAAATTGTTTTTATTCTGTATCTTTTTATTAAAAAGAGTGCGTTAAATATACAATGAATTATGTATATCAATCCACCCTCTCCTATTAATATATTAAAAGGAAACATATTAAACATTTCACATAATTCCATTTCAGCAGTATTTTCAAATGGATTAAATCTTATAATTTTCTTTTTACTAAATTTATTTAATTTTAATAATAAAAGCTTAATAGTTTGAAAATCGACAGTAAAAATATTATATTTTTTAATATTATTTGAATATTTGCCTAAAATATCTTCTTTTTTAAATAATTTATCATTAAATGTTGATAAAACATAAACCTGCCACATTTTTAAGGATAAATATTTTGCCAGCTTAGAGTTTCTGATTGAACCACTTGCTTTAATAGGACTGAAATAATAAGAAATAAATAAAATACTATTGTTTTTCATAATCTTCTATAAATTTATTTACTAAAAAAGCCCGCCAGGTAATATATCCTGTGTATTTCTTTATCTGATTTTTATACATGAATTTCTTAAATTTATTATTTCCATTCATTAGCCATTTTGATTCCGGTGTGGCAAAGCCAATCTTATCCTTTCGCCATAATATTTTTTCAGGAAGTAAATCTTTCATTGCCAGGCGTAAAAGCCATTTTCTCCAACCATTATGAATTTTATAAACAGCAGGAATCTGAAATAAATAATCAACTAATCTATGGTCAATGAACGGCACCCGTGTTTCTACTGAAAAACTCATTCCATTTCTATCCTCAAAATGAAGCAACTGCGGCAGGCTATGAATTGTCTCATCATACATTAATCGTTTATTTAAATCCGGAATAAATTTGTTCTTGATTATATTATATCTGTTATCAACATAATTCCTTTTAAAAACAATATTTAAAATATTTTTATTACTGCTGATTTTAAACAGTTTTTCTTTAAGATTTTGAGAAAGTAAATAAGTTATACTTTTTAAAATTAAACTGCCAATTTCCTTATCTTTTTGTAAAAATATTTTTGATTTAATAAAATTAATAAAATCTTTTATATTACAATTTTTTAAAATCTGAGAAAAAAACACAGAATCATATCCGGGATAACCTGCAAAAATCTCATCTGCACCCTGTCCATCTAATAATACTTTTACTTTTTTTGAGGCTGCTCTTATTACTTCCCATTGGGCATAAATACTTGTACTACCAAATGGTTCATCCTGGTGATAAAAAATATTATCTAAATTTTTCCATAATGTATTGGAATCAGGATATGTAAAATAAGACTCTCCTTTTATCTGTTTAATTATTTCTCTTGCATAACCAGATTCATCTATTGGGCTATTTTTATATGAAGCAGTAAATGTTTTTTGTCTATTACCAATATTTTTTTTATTTATAGCTCCTTCTTTTAATAATTTATTAATTATAACAACTATTGATGATGAATCCAATCCACCTGATAAACAACTGCCAATTGGGACATCTGCTCTTAACCTGATTTTAACAGAATCAATCAATAATTCCCGTATATCATCTGCATATTTTAATGCATGGGAATGGTTATATTTCCCGAAATCCAAATTATATTTTAATTCATAATACTTATAAATTTTAAATTTATTATTCTTTAAATCTAAAACAATATTATGCCCGCCCCTTAGCTGCTTTATATTTGCATACATAGTTTCTTCTGTATGGTCTTTTAATCCAAATAAAACAAAATCAAATAATAAAAATTCATCAGGTTGTTTCTTAATAAATGGGAATTCAAGTAAAGCCTTTATCTCTGATGCAAATATAAAATTATTATTATCAGAATAATAATAAAATGGTATAATTCCGAAACGATCTCTTGAACAAAATAAAATACCCTTATTCATATCATAAATACAAAAAGCCCACTGTCCATTAAATCTATCAACACATTTTTCTCCCCATTCACAATAAGACGCTAAAATTACTTCTGTATCTGTATGTGTTTTAAACTTATATCCAATAGCTAAAAGTTCATTTTTAATCTCTTTATAATTAAAAATTTCACCATTGAAAATTATCCAATAATTATTATAATTCATAGGCTGATGCCCTTTTGAAGATAAATCTATTATGCTTAATCTTCTAAAACCAAATCCCATGTTATAATTTTTTTCATTTTCAAACATGGCTATTTTATTATATTTTCTTTTAATTAAAGGAATACTATCATTACCACTAAAAAGTTTATGACTTTTCTTTTTAGTATTAAATAAAACATACCCTTCATCATCAGGACCCCTGTGCCTTAAAGTATCAGTAGATTTTTTTAAAAAAATATTATTAATAAATCCATCTTTTTTATGTATCCCTACAATCCCGCACATGATTTCCTCGCAATAACTATATATTGATAAGTAAAAAATCTTTTAAACAATTTAATTAAATTTAAAATAAGAATCTGCATGAATCTTGAATATAAATAATTTCTTTTTATTTTAATAATATCATATCCTGCTTCATTAAACAATGCCTTAATTGTCTTTAATGTAAAAAATCTTAAATGTGTCTTATCCAGTATTCCTGAAGATTGATAATCCCATTTCCCTAAAATTAATCTATAAATTATTGTATAATGTCCCACGTTTGGAATACTGGCAATTAATACTCCATTCTTTTTAAGATATGCTTTTAATTTCTTTAAAACTGAACAAGGGTCTATGAGATGTTCTAAAATATCTGCACAAATTATACAATCAAAATGCTTTTTTTTAAAAGGGAAAGAAGCTTTTTCCACATCTCCTATGTAAACATGATTTAGAACCTTTTTTGCTTTTTTACCTGCCTTAATATTTAATTCAATACCAATAACTTCTTTTGCACCTGCTTTTTTTAACTTCTCCCCTAATCTCCCTTCTCCACATCCAACATCTAAGACATATTTAACATTTTCCGGAATAAATTTCAGTATATCCTCTCTATTTATAGAGTAATATTCATCAGGTTTTTTTAATAAGTTATTTAACATAATTCCTTATTTCTTTTATTTCTTTTATGCTATAATATTTAAATAAAAATAAAAAGCTGATATATATTCCCAGAAATAAAATTGACTTACTTAATAATCCTATTAACATAATTAATTTATTGGAATTTATAATTATAGCCTTATTTAAAATAATAATTAAAAATGCAGAGCATGCAGCACTTAAAAATGGCAATGTTACAATATTTTTCCAGAATTTAAAAAAATCAATCTTTAATAATTTATGACTCATGATTAATAAGTAAATGCTGCTGACAGTAAGAGCTATTGAAGTACCTATTAATATCCCTTTAAACTTAAATAAAATTATAAAAGTAATACTTAGTATTAAATTTAATACAGTATCAAAAATCCCAAATTTCATATTAATGTCAGGCCTTCCAATTCCAATTAAAATCACATATGCTGTTGCACATAAACAGTTAAAAAAATATCCTGTTGATAATAAATAAAAAACATTAACTGACTCTAAAAACCTTTTACCAACCCAGATATTTATTATATCATATGCAAATATATTTAATAATACTAATAAAGGTATAATTACTGTTACAATATATTTATTAGCAGCAGTATATAAACGAATAATTTTATTCATATCATTTTCTATTTTTAATTCTGACACAGCCGGAACAACAGCAGATATAAAAAGAGAAGTAATAAATCTTACCTGCCTCAACAGGCGAGTTCCTACTTCATAAAATGAAACATATATCATACTTAGATGATTTCCTATAATAAATTTATCTGTCTGAAAACTAACTAACTCATGCAATGATGCTATTTGATTCTTAAATCCAAAAAAAACAATTTTTTTCAGTTCAGCCATGTTAATATAATGAAACCCTATTTTAAGATTCTTCAGCAGTTTAAATGAAACAAATATGGAAATTATTATCATTACCGCATTTACTATTAAGTTATTTATAACTAATCCTTTTAATTTAAAACCTATTGATAAAAAGATAATGGTTCCAATAAAATTTAATAATCCTGTAAAAATATTTATCTTATTAGACATATCCATTCTTTGCAATCCAATAGGGATACACATAAAGACAGAAAATATATTAAGAATTATAAAAGATAAAATTGCATAGTTATATATAGAATAAAACTCATATTTCATTGCTTCTGATATTTTCAAAAACGATAAAACAGGAGCCCGTAAAATAAGAGCAATAATGAATATAATTATAAATAAAACAAAATAAAAAGATAATCCCGTGTTGACTATTCTATTAATTGCTAATACATCGTTTCTTTTATTATATTCAGCAATATATTTTATATATGCCCATTTAATACCAAAATCAAAAATACACAGATAACCGCCAATTACAAATATAACTGCCCATAAACCAAATGCTTCTACTCCTATCTTTTTTATTATATAAGGAGTTAAAATAAGTGTTGTGAGCAGACCAAACGCTTTACCAATAAAATTATATACTGTATTTTTAACTAATTTTTTACCAATACTCAATTTTTAATTATCCTTTTTAAAAAACAAAGCAAATAAAGCAAAATAAATTTAATATTAATTTTATACTTAATACTTTTTTTAAAATAAAAAAAAGATTCTTTCTTATTAATATTCAGCAATAAATTAGAAATACTTTTAAAATAATTTGCCTTAGCAATAATATATTTTTTATGATCTAAATATTTTGAATACCTGTTAAAAACCTTCCTGAAATCCTTAATAAAAATCTTAATATTCTCTTTTTTCATAGATGCATTTCTATTTCTGGAAAAATTATACTTAGTTAAATACTTATCAATATGATAAAATTTATACCCAGCTCGTGCTAACTTTAACCACATATCAAAATCCTGGACACTTGCTTTTGCATTGAAATGTGTATCAAACAATCCCACATTAAAAATACATTCTTTTTTTACAGCTACACAACTTGAAGATAAAATTATATTACTATTAATTAAAATTTGCTCAAAAGGAGAACTTTTTATTAAAGGACTTTTAAATAATATTTCTTTTCTCTTGTCCATATCATACCGTATAGCATTATGATATATGACATCACATTTAATGGTTTGAAATACATTTATAATCTCTTTCAATTTATTAACCATAAATAAATCATCATGATCTAAAAAGAAGATATAATTACCCTTTGCTTTTCTTATTCCAAAATTAGCTGCAGTTGATACACCACTATTTTTTATATAATAATATTTTATTTTGTTATCATTTATAAGTGATTGTAATACTTCTTTAGTATTATCAGTAGAGCCATCATCCACAACAATTATCTCATAATTTGTATAACTTTGATTTAAAACACTATTAATTGTTTTTTTAATAAACTGAGAAGCATTATAAACAGGAATTATTACACTTATTAAACTCATAAATTATATCTTGATACTCTTTTAATATTTTCTTGTAATATATTCTATAACTAAATAAATCCTTTGCATAATTTTCTATTTTTTTGTTATTAAATTTTTTATAATTTTTTAACATAAATTGTATCTTTTTTTTTAAATCCTTAACATCATCAGGTTTTGCCAATACACCACTAAAATTTTTAACTACTTCCGGTATCCCCCCAACTTTAGAAGCAACTATTGGCATTCCACAGCTCAATGCTTCTACAATTACACAAGGCATTCCTTCATGTAAACTTGGTAAAATAAATATATCACAACTCTGCATTAAAAAAGCAATTTCTTTTAATGTTTTATTACCTAAAAAATTAAAATATTTATTAATTTTATACTTTTTTATTCTATCCTGATAAACCTTCCTCATAACTCCATCCCCAACAACTGTTATTTGAAAGTTATATTTTAAATCATATTCTTTATTAATTAATTTTATAGCTTCTATCAAAATATGAACCCCTTTTTGTTCTGTTTTATTTAATAACCCGGTAAATAAAAAATTTATTTTATTGCTTTTCTTTTTTACTCTTTTTTTATAAAAAAACAAATTTTCATCAGCAATTGTATAAATTGTTTTCATTTTTTTTGGAGTTATTCCATTTTTTAAAATTTGTTTGCCGAGTAAACTGCTTACTGTAATTAATCTATTACATTTTAAAACTACTTTTTTTACAAAATAAAATAATATAAAACTCCTTTTATAAAAAATATTAAAATCACTAGCCATTTCACTAACTATAAATGGAATATTATATTTTTTACTAATCAATGATGCAATAATTCCTGAAGGAAATAATACATAACTATGAATTATATTATATTTCTCTTTAATAATTAATTTTTTTAAATAAAAATAAGAAAAAATCAAAAATAAAATATTATAACATTTTGGGATTTTAAAAAATTTAATATTTAAAAAATATGTTTTTATCCCATCAACTATCTTCTCCTCCATATATATTCTGGGTCTTATATTCTTATATGACAATTTTATTACAGGATAAAACACATTAGCATTAATATGATTTCTTTTAAGAGCAATAACCTGCTCTTTGACAAAAATGCCACTAATTTTATTAAATTTTGTAGGATACCAGCTTGGAAAAATTAATACTTTAATATTATCCTTATTTTTCATTTTTTTCCCATTCCCAGGTTGATTTTATCCCATCTTTCAGTTTTACTTGTGGAGCCCAATTTATTTTTTTTCTTATCTTATCTATATTTAAAACATTTTTACCCACATCTATACCTCTGTCGTTTATATATTTTACCTTAAAATTTTTATTAACAACTTCTTTGATATTTTTAACTACATCATTTATTGAATAACCAATACCTGAACCAATATTTAATATTTCATTATTTATATCTTGGTCTATTAATCTTATAAATGCTTCACAAAAATCTTTAATATAAATGTAATCTCTTATATTATTACCATCACCATAAATTATAATATCCTCACCATTTTTTATCTTGTTTAAAAACACATTAATTATGCCCTGGCTTTTTCTTATATCATATCTTTCTCCATATAAATTTGATAATCGTAATATTAAATAATTTATATTGCTGATATGTTTAAAAAGAAAAAGATATTTTTCAATAACTAATTTTGTTATTCCATAAGAAGATATCGGATTTGTCATATGATATTCATCTAAAGGTAGTTTAACTGCTTTTCCATAAATAGTACCTCCTGATGAAATAAATATTATTTTTTGATTTTTGTTTTCCCTCATCAAATTAAGTAACTTAATGCTTCCAATAACATTTGTTTCAACATCATAAACTATATTATCTATAGATGTAAAAGGCAATGTTGAATATACTAAATGGACTATATAATCCATACCTTCTATAGCTTTTCTTAAATCAATCTCATTTAAAAAATCTCCTTCAATAACATCAATTTTACCTTTTAAATGTATAACATTTTTTAAATTAATATTTTTTCGATCAAACAGTATAACTTGATAGCCTTTATTTAATAAAACATCAGCTAAATGAGAACCAATAAATCCGCATCCTCCAAGTAATAAAACTTTTTTTCTCATTTTAAATAGTCATCTCCTTTAAAAAATTTAAAATTTTTTTAGCTACTTTATCTGTAATTCCTAAATGTGTGGGTAAATTAATAATGTGCTCACAAATACTTTCTGCAACAGGGCACATGCCTTTTTTATAATTTAATTTCTCTAAATTATTAATTACCGGATGAAGCGGTGATATAAACCAATCACCAATTTCTAATCTTTCTTTTTTTGCTGAATTTAATATCTTTTTTTTATCTTTAACTAAAACAGGGAATCGCAGATATACAGGATAATTTTTTTTTAAAATGAAAGGGAGCTTAAATCCCATTTTTTTTAAACCGTTTTTATAAATAAGACTAATTTTTTTCCTGTGTTTAATAATTTTGTTTATTGTAAATAATTTTTTATCAACTAATCGTCTTTGAAACTTAGACATCTTTAATTCGTATCTATCCGGTTTATTCATATCTAATTCACATTGACTGGATGATCCCAAAATAAATCCAGCTTGATATAGCTTTCGATAAATCAGCATTAAAAACCAATAAGTATATGGATTTAAAAATAATTTATGCAAGTAATATTCTACTATTAATAATATCTTTTCAATTTTACTTGGTTCCTTAAAATCATTGTATATTTTTTTTATCTGGTTTTTTAAATCAGGATTATTCACAATACAAAATCCTCCTAACCCGGTTGTAATTGGCTTTGACCACTGTGTTGAAAAAAAAGAAGCATCACCTAAAGTTCCAACTTCTCTGCCATTATATTTTGACCCTATTGCATGTGCTGAATCTTCAATTACATAAATATCATGCTTTTTGGCAATTTTATTTATTTTATCCATATCTGCCGGTATTCCAAATGTATGTTGTGCAATGATAACTTTTGTTTTTTTTGTAATTTTCTTTTTAATTAGATTAACATTTATATTATAAGTATTAGCATCTATATCAACATAAACTGGTTTTGCATTAAGATATTTAATGGCATTTGGAACCACAACACAAGTAAACCCAGGAAGAATAACTTCATCTCCTTTTTTAAGTCCTATTGCTTTTAAAATAGTATAAAGGGCAACACGGCCTTTAAAAAAATAAAACTTATTATTTGATCTCATATATTTTTATAACTCCTTAAATTAACTTATTTAATTTTATAGACATAAACGAATGATTTTATTCCTTTATGAACTTCAATATCAAAAAATTTAATAAAACCTGCTTTTTCATAAAAATTAACAGCTCTTTTTAATTCAGCACCAACCATAACTTTAAAATCTTTTATCCCTTTATTTTTAAATTCTGTTACTAATTTATTTAATAATATTTCAGCTATTCCTTTTCCATGATAATCTTTATCAACAACAATACTTAACAATTCTGCATCAGGTGTTTTTATTTTAGTACTTTTTTGGGGATAAAATAATATCTCAAAAATACCTTTTATTATTTTTATATTAAACAGTTTAAAAGTAATTAAAACAAATAATTTAAAAAAATTTTTATATAAAAAATATTTGTAAAACTCTTTTACATTAATTACACCTGAAATAAATCCTAAAATTTTATTATCTTTTTTTGCTACAAATAAAATACCTTTATTAAAGATTATTAAGTTATGATATAGCAAAATTAAAAATTTTATCCCTAATAAACTTAAAAATCCTTTTTTAATATACTTTTTATGTAAATCTGCTATTATATGAATATCATTTTGTTCTGCTGATACTATTTCTATATTATTTGTTTCAAACATTTATACTAATTTTATAATTTTTAACAACAACTTTATTTAAAATTATGCTGCAAAACAATAAAATAATAAGACATGGTGTAAATATTACTCTTCTTATTGAAGTTGATAAATGCCAGTATAATGGATGAGGTGTATTAAGATATATACCAATGATTACTAAATGGAAAATAAATATAAATATCAAATTTATTTTCTGAAAAAGATCTAATTTCATTTTTTTTAATAAGAATAATATTACTGATGTTAAAAATATTAAATAAAATATTATCATTTTTATCTGTATTGTTTTATGAATTAAATGCATCATAATTAATGGAAAACGGTAAAAAATAATTTCTTTTAATGAATACTTTACAAAAATATTTAATGATGTCATATCACTGCCTATATTATTGATTTTACAGAACCCATACCAGAGCATAATTATAGATATGTATATAACAAACCAAAATATTATTTTTAAAAAATACTCTCTCCTGCGTATAAAGACAAAAACAAACAGAAATATAAAAAAAAGTATAGAAAATACCATGCCTTCATTTTTAATTAAGCTTGATGAGGCAAAAAAAATAGTAGATATTGGTATTAATATTTTATTCTTATCATTATTAATATCATTTAAAAATAAAAGAGCTGTAAAATAACCAATAAAAAAGAACATAGCCATATGAATATCCATACATCCGTTAACCCCAAACATCTGAAATATAAAAATAAAACTTATAATTGTTACAATTCTGATAAAAATTTTAATGTTTATTTTTTTAAAAAAGCAATTAATAATAAATAAATATCCCAGCCAATTAAAAAACAAAAAGCTTTTATTATAAACCTCACTCCAATATCCAATTATTTTTGAAAAAAAAGTAGCTATTAAAGGCATAAAAACCGGATAATCTAAATGTGAAAATATATAAGCTGGATTTCTTAAAAAATTCAAGGAAATTTTATCCAGATAAAAAAAAGCTTTTGCATGAAAGAACCATATTGACCTTGCATCCCAGGCAGTTAAAGGATGATAAAAAGAGTATAAAAACGCTGGAATACTTAAAATAAATATAAATACAATCTCAAAAATATTCTTATGGTAAATTAAATTTTTTCTTAATTTAAAAAATTTTATTTTTTTTAATAATTGAACTATTGAAAATGGAAATAATAAAAAAGATATAAAAAATAATATATTCCATAAAAAAAATCCAAAAACATAACTTCCTATAATTAAAAAAACAACAAGAATAAATTCTCCAATAAAATAATTAATAATTATCTCAAATGGCTTTGAAATAATAATCTGGTTTTGAGTATGTGTAATTAATTTTATAATCTTTTTAAAATAAAATCCAAGCTGATATATTAATAAAACACCCAATAAAATTTTCAAAAAAACCATTATTGCCAAAACTTTAATTTTTATTTTTTAAATATTATTTATTTCTAAACAGAACATGATTATCTTTATCCAATATCTCTATAAATTCCATATTATCATTAATAACTTTAATGTTTAATAAAACTTCTGAATCTTTTTTAACAATTACAGGAAAAAACATCTCACATATCCTCTGATAATAAAAATCAAATACTCCTTTAGAATTTTGAATTTTTAAAATTAATTTTACATATTTAATATTATTATCCCGGCAAAATTTTTGAATTTTTAAAATATCAGGATAAAATTTAAAATACTGACTTAAATTTTCAGTCTCATTTTTATTAATTGAGGTTATAAAAATTCTAATTTTCTTTGTTAAAAAATCTTTTTTTAAATTAAAATTAGACATTATAAACCCAATACATAAAAAAATAATAATTACTGTTATAAATACAATCTTAATATTAAGATTATATTTTAAAATACTCCAGATGGCTCTTACCCCATCCTGCCAGCCTATCTTTTTCCCCTGTTCATAAGTTCTCCCATAATATGCGATACCTACTTCATATATTCTAACTTTCATTTTTGAAACTTTTGCTGTAATTTCAGGTTCAAATCCAAACCGATTTTCCTGAATTTTTATTTTTTTTATTATTTCTGTACGGAAAACCTTATAACATGTTTCCATGTCAGTTAAATCAAGATTTGTTAACATATTTGAAAATAAGGTTAAAAAGGAATTACCAACTTTATGCCAGAAATATAAAACTCTATGAGGTTCTGCACCTATAAATCTTGAACCATAAACCACATCAGCTTTTTCATTAATAATAGGTTTTATTAATTTTGAATATTCAGATGGATCATACTCTAAATCTGCATCCTGAATAATAACAATATCTCCTGTTACTGCTTCTATGCCATCTCTTAGAGACGCCCCTTTTCCCTGATTCTTTTTATGATAAATAACTTTTGAAACATGTTTTTCTATTTTATTTTTTAAAAGTAAAGTTGTCCCATCAAAAGAAGCATCATCAACTATAATTATTTCTTTAAGGTTATTAAATGTATAAGCTTTTTTTACTCTTCTAACTATCTCCAGTACTGTGTTTTTTTCATTATAAACAGGTATTATAACAGAAATTTTATACTTTTTTTTAGAAGCCATAATGACTTTTTATAAATAATTGATTAAAACCAAAAAAAGTGTAATGTAAAAAATGATAAAAAAATTAAGGATTTTCTGGTAAATTTTATTAGAATTGCATTGGATTATACAATAATAAGTTTTTATAAAAGATGAAATGATTTAAGAATTGAAGCAAGTTTAGGCTGATCCTTGGATAAATCGCGTAAAGCTTTTATTAAATCTGTAAGTCTTCCTTCTTTTTCTATTTCATATATTGTTTCTTCTTTAGCTTTTCTAATGATAGTACGTCTATCCCAATAAGCAAAACCTATAACAGCTATTGTCAATGTAGTAAATATACCTGTCAGGATATATAAAAATGTATGCAATTGATCAAATCTTTTATCCATTTGATTAGACATCTGATCAAATCTCTTATCTATTGATTCAAATCTCTTGTCTATTGATTCTTTAAGACTTTTCATTTCAACTTCTAACTTAATTAATCGATCTCTGTCTTTAAGTGTAAAATTAACATTCTTACTATATAATACTGGTTTGCTAACAAATATGAGTACAATAATAATAAATAATGGCTTTAATAATTTCATATGCTTTTTTATAGACCTAAAATAATCAATTAAGATATCAGTATCTCCCAAATACTTAAATAAATTATTTCCTGGTGAAGAAATGAACATGTTGTGATTTTTTCATAACTTTTCCATTATATCATTTTCCATCAATTTTTTTAAATCCACTTTATTTCCCTACGGTTATTCTTTTTTCTTCTTTTCTATAAAAACAACCTCAATTTCTCCTTGCACTTTCTTGAAATCACTATCCATTGTAACTAATTTAAAACCATGCTCTTTCGTTACCTCTATTTGATATATATCATCAAAATCTAAATTCATATTCTTCCTTTTGTCTGGCAATTCCTTATATAACTCATCTGATAAAGTAATCTTTTCTGTATTTAAAAACATATCATTTAAAAATTTTAAGAAAATCTCATCCTTTTTCATCCGAAATAAAATTACCCCAATAGAATGCAATGAAAAATCTGTAATATAATAATCTTCTTCGGTTTCATCTAAAAATTTAGTGCATTCTTTCTCTAACTTTTGTTCCAATAATATTTCCAAAAAAATATTAGTGTCTATCAGATACATCTATCGCCACTCCAATGCCTTCTTTTGTAATTCTACAGAAGTATATTTGTTTTTTAATTCAGATAAACCACCCTTCCAGTCAAATTTAAATCTGTGTTTTTTCTTACCCTTACTTTCTGCTTTTTTCTTATATCTTGCTACCAATAAATCAACATATTCAATAACTTGCATCTGTTTCTCCTGTGGCAACTTTTTTATTTTTTTATCTAATGTCCCCTGCATAAATTTTCACTTCCTTTTATTGAATTATTACCTGAATTATTACCTAAAATATAAGATAGCCGATATCTTCTTTTTCTCAAAAAAACTATATCATATAAAACTCTTTCTATCATATATGAACAATATAAATATATATTTAAAAAAGTCAAACTATTTTAAATATATGTTTAAAATAGTTAAGTTACATTATCTTTTCTTTAACTGGGATTACTTTGTCTTTATCAAGTTTGTACTCACACCCACAAGCCTTACATTTAGATTTATTTTTCTGAAATTGTAACCTGACTCCGCATTTACACATCCAGCCTGCTACTTTACCAGGAACTCCAACAACCAAAGCATAATCAGGAATATTTTTTGTAACAACAGCTCCTGCTCCTATAAAAGCATATCTACCCACATTATGACCGCATACAATAGTAGCATTAGCTCCTATGGATGCTCCTTTTTTAACAATTGTTTTTCTATATTCATCTTTTCTTTCAATAAAACTTCTTGGATTAATAACATTAGTAAAAACCATAGAAGGTCCACAAAACACACCGTCTTCTAATATAACATCATCATAAACCGATACATTGTTCTGTATTTTTACTCCATTCCCTACTACTGCTTTTTTATCAATATAAACATTTTGTCCAATATTACAATTCGCTCCTACTTTGGCCCCTTTCATTACATGTGTAAAATGCCATATATGTGTATTTTTTCCTATCTTTGCTCCTTCATCTACAACAGCAGAAGAATGTATAAAATATTCTTTTTTTTCATCTGTTTTTAAACAAATCTCCTGGCCTTCTTTTTTAATTGACTCCTCTGCACATTTTAATAAACGAAGAACTCTCAAACCCTCTTTTCCATCTGTTTTTGGAGGTCTTCTTGTATTAATAGCATCAATAAAAGCCATACATTCACTTTTTAATGGTTCTGCTTTATTAAGGCTTATTACTTCTGCGTCAGCTTTTTTAGCAACTGGAATCTGATTTTTCCATTCAATCTTATGAGGATATAATAATAATTTTTCCTTTGATGTGTCATCAAAAACAGCCATTTTTTTGTCACCTACAACAATTAACTTCTGCTCTTTTATAGGATGAAGCCAGCTCACAAAGATATGTGCTTTTATACCATTATCAAAAGAAAAATTTGTCATTGTCACATCATAAATATGATGCTGAACATAAGCCCCTCCTGTTGCCTGTATTTTTTCAGGAAATTTATCTATGAGCATTAAAATTACACTGATATCATGTGGTGCAAAACTCCATAAAATATTCTCCTCATTTCTTAATTTTCCAATATTTAAACGATTGGAATATATATAATGAATCTTCCCAAGCTGTCCTTTATTAATAAGTTCTTTTAATTTAATAACAGCCGGGTGATACTGCAAAATATGTCCTACCATTAATATTTTTTTTTCTTTTTCTGCTATATCTATAAGCTCCTCAGCCTCTTTAATATCTAAAGCAAGAGGTTTTTCAACAAATACATCTTTTCCACTTGATAATACCTTCTTGGCAATACTGTAATGTGTAACAGCAGGAGTAGCTATGGCAATACCATTAATTTTAGGGTCATTAAGTAATTCATCAATACTATTACAATATTTTAAATCCGGATAATCTTTTTTTCTTTGTTTAATAATATTTTTATCAAGTTCACAAACAGTGCTAAGAACATTTAATTCATAAAAATTTCTTAAAAGATTTTTCCCCCAATAACCAGCACCTATTAATCCAATTTTTATATTTTTATTCATATACAACTCCTTTTACATTAATATATCTACTTATAATGCTTCTTAATCCAGTCTTTATAATTACCGCTTCTTATATTATCAACCCAGTTTTGATTATTTATATACCATTTTATAGTCTCTTCAATACCTCTACTGAAATCATGCTTTGGATACCAGCCTAATTCTTTCTTAATTTTACTGCAATCAATGGCATATCGCATGTCATGTCCTGGTCTATCTTTTACATAAGTAATAAGTTTTTTATATTCATTATCTGACTTTCCTGTTATAGATGCTATTTTTTTACATAAGAAATTAACCATATCAATATTTTTCCATTCATTTTCTCCACCAATATTATATGTTTCTCCAATTTTTCCATTGTTAATAATCATCCATATTGCTTCACAATGATCCTCAACATACAGCCAATCTCTAATATTAGAACCGTCCCCATAAACAGGTAATGATTTTTCTTCAAAAGCATTTAAAATCATCAAAGGAATAACTTTCTCCGGAAAATGATAAGGGCCATAATTATTGGAACAATTGGAAAGTGTAGTATTTAATCCATAAGTTTCATGATAAGCCCTGACTAAATGATCAGAAGAAGCCTTGGACGCAGAATAAGGACTATTAGGACTGTATGGTGTATCTTCAGTAAAAAACCCAGTCTCTCCTAAAGAACCAAAAACCTCATCCGTACTTATATGATGAAAAAGAACATCATCCCTGTCTTTCCATAACTGCCTGGCAATTTCCAGTAATGTAAAGGTTCCAATAATATTTGTATAAATAAATTCTTTTGGCCCATATATTGACCTGTCAACGTGTGATTCTGCAGCAAAATGAATAACTGTATCAATGTCATATTTTAACCATATTTCTTTTATCTGATTATAATCCTGTATATCAGCCTGTTGAAAAAAATATTGTTTGTTTCCATATTTTTCTTCGATTTCTTTTAAATTTTCCAGATTACCTGCATAAGTTAATTTATCAACATTTACCAGAGTCCCTTTAAATTCGGTTTTGTTAAATAAATAATTAATAAAATTAGAGCCAATAAATCCAGCTCCACCTGTAACCATAATATTAGTTAATTTTCTTTTCATATTTATTATCCTTTAATTAATTTTACAGTATTTTCTAAATATAAATCTACAGCTTCTCTTAAATTTTTAACTGAATCATTAATTGTATCTCCAAAACTTGCCACCTCTAATTCTGGACATTTTGAAACATAGTATTTTCCTTCTTTCCAAATTACTACTGATAATTTAAATCTCATAAACTTACTTCTTAATTTATAAAGTCTGAATAAAATTTTTTAAAGAATTCTGCCAGCTTTCAATAGAAAAATTTAACTCTTTCTTGATTTTTTCTTTAGATAAAACAGAATATTGAGGTCGGGTTGCAGATAAAGGATATTCTGCTGTATTAACAGAAATTATTTTTATGTTTTTTTTTACTATTTCATACTTTTTAGCAATTTTATATATTTCCTTTGCAAATTCATACCAGTTTGTAAAACCGTTATTTGTAAAATGATATATTCCATAATTTTTACTATGCGACTTCATAATCTTAATAATGATTTTAGCTAAATCCATAGTATAAGTAGGAGAACCGTATTGATCCTTAACAACTTTAATTTCATCCTGCTCTTTAAACAATTTAAGCATTGTATAAACAAAATTCTTTCCATGCTTACCATAAAGCCATGCTGTTCTAAATATGAAATATTTTTTTAATAACTTCTGAATATGTTCTTCCCCTTTTAATTTACTCCTGCCATAAACACACAATGGATTCACAGCATCCTCTTCTTTATATGATTCTTTACTCCTGCCATCAAATACATAATCAGTTGAAATATGAATCAAGACAGCATCCATCTCTTTTGCAATTAAAGAAAGATTTTTTACTGCTTCCCCATTAATCAAATATGCTCTTTCTTCATCAGTTTCTGCTCCATCCACATTAGTATAAGCAGCACAATTTATTATATAATTAAACTGTTTATCAAGAGTAAATTGTCTTAAAACCTTAATATTAGTTATATCAACATCAATATCTGTTGCAATATATTCCAACCTATTTCTTTTTAATAAAAACTCCACATCACAGCCTAACATTCCCTTGTTTCCAACTAACCAAATCATAATTTACCAGCCAATATCTTTATATTCCTTTAATATTAACTTTAAATAATCCCTATATGAATTTTCAGGCATTGAATTAATAAGCTTTTTAAATTGCTCCTCTGAGATAAAACCTTTTTTTAAAGCTATCTCTTCAATACAGCCGATTTTTAATCCCTGGCGTCTCTCTACAGTTGCAATGAAATTAGCTGCATCCATTAAACTGTCATGGGTACCAGTATCAAGCCATGCGTCTCCTCTTCCCATTAATTCCACTTTTAATTTCTTCTTTTTTAAATATTCCTTATTTACATCAGTAATCTCTAACTCACCTCTTGAAGATGGTTTTAAATTTTTAGCAATACTAACTACTTCATTATCATAAAAATAAAACCCGGTTATAGCATAATTACTCTTTGGATTTTCAGGTTTTTCTTCAATACCAATAACATCACCTTTTTTATTAAATTCAACTACCCCGTATCGCTCAGGGTCTTTAACCCAATATCCAAACACTACTGCTCCATTATTTATTTTCTTTTGCCAGGATGATTTCTGAATAAATTTCTCACCATAAAAAATATTATCACCCAAAATCAGGCAAACAGAATCATCTCCAATAAACTCATCCCCTAAAATAAATGCCTGGGCAATTCCTTCAGGTTTTGGCTGTTCTTTATAATAAATCGTCAAACCAATATGTGAACCATCATTAAATAATTCTTTAAACTTTGGTAAATCATCCGGGGTAGAAATAATTAAAATCTCATTTATATCTGCTGCCATTAAAGTAGATAAAGGATAATAAATCATTGGTTTATCATAAACCGGCATTAACTGCTTTGAGAAAAGTGTAGTTAATGGATAAAGCCTTGAACCTGCCCCACCTGCTAATATAATACCTTTCATGTTATCTCCTTATGATTTAAAATTTTAATCTTTAATTTTAAATTTTTCATTTTCTAATATGACTTTCTATTAAATTTAAAACATATAAACCAATAATAACATTAATTCCAATAATTAAAAGCAAAATAAAAGTAAACTCTTTTGGGACAACCAGGGAAATCATGGATATTAAACCAAGATAAATACAAAAAAGATATATCAGTAAAATCACTTTTTTATATGGTATTCCTAAATTCAACAACCTGTGATGTATATGTTCTTTATCTGCCTGAAAAATATGTTTCCTTCGATTAGCCCGCCTGATAATGGCTAATAATGTATCAATAATAGGTATCGTTAATAATACCAGTGGTATTAATAAATTAATAGCCACTGTACTTTTACGGCTTCCTATAATAGCAATAATACTAAAAATCAATCCAAGGAACATACTTCCAGTATCACCCATAAAAATTTTTGCTGGATATTTATTAAACATTAAAAATCCAAAATTAATGCCGGCAAGAATAATTGCCAGAGTAGCTACCAGGGTATTGTTCTGAATAAATGCTATAATAAAAATAAAAAAAGATGAGATTCCAACTACTCCTGATGCAAGACCATCAAGACCATCAAGCAGATTAATTGCATTAATAATTCCTACAATCCAAAATATTGTTATTAATATTGACAGCCAATGAGGGAAAAAGATACTTCCTCCCAATGGATTAGTAATTTTATCAATAATAAAACCGGATTGCACTAAAATAAAAGCAGCAATGATCTGAAATGAAAATTTCAAAAGAGCATTTGAGCCTTTTATATCATCATACAATCCAAATAAAAATAAAATAAAACTTGAGATAATTAATCCAATATACTTTTTTTCTAAAACTAAAACAGGGGATAGTTTGATAGAAAAAATAAAAACAATAAGAAAAGCAAAATAAATAGCTACACCCCCTAAATAAGGAATAGGCTCTTTATGTATTTTTCTCTCATTTGGAACATCTACAAGGCCCCACTTGTTAGCTGCCTTTATACAGAAAAAAGTCAAAATAAATGATAAAATAAAAGCAAATAAAAAATTAATAATAAAAAAATTATACATTAAAATATTTTCCACCCCCACTTATTAAAATAATAAATTAATGACTTAATATAAATAAAAAACAATTTTAAATTTTTATAATGCTTTTTCTGCCATAAATGTATAACATCAGTATAAGGATAAAAAACAACTTCAGAATATTCTGCAGCCCTTCTTGCTAAATCAGTATCTTCAAAATAAAGAAATAAATTTTCATCAAATAGACCGCATTTTTTTAATATACTTTTCCTGATAAACATAAAAGCGCCTGTTAGATTCTCAACATCCATTATTTTATTATAGCCACTTTCATACATAGTATAGTATTTTAACCTTTTTTCAAATAAAAATTTTAATTTATTGGAAAACAGAAATCTTATAATAATATCATAAAAAGCAGGATATCGCTTGCATAAATACTGGACACTGCCATCAGAATTTAAAACCTTAGGGGATACTATACCTACATTTTTATTTTTATTCATAAATTCTATTAATGCTTTAATTGTTCCCTTTTTTATAAAAATATCTGGATTTAAAATTAAATGATACTTCCCTTCACCTTTTTTAATACATATATTATGTGCACTTCCATAACCAACATTTTCATTACTTTCAATTAACATTAATTTTTTAAAATGTTTTTTTATAATTTGTGTTGTTTTATCATCCGAATTATTATCTACAATAAATACTTCATAATTCACTTTTTTATCAATAAGATTAAAAATCCGTGTTAAAGTTTTTTTAATAATATCTTCATTATTATAAGTAACAATAGAAATTGTAAGATCTATTTTTTTATCCGTGCCTTTAACCATTTTTTTTCCATTAAGCTTTCAATATATTTTATACTGACTTTTCTGTCAGCCTGTATAATTCTTCTTTTTTTTAATAAACAAGGCAAACTTTTTATAACATCAATTTTAGCCTTTATAAATGCAGTACTTTTTCCTTTAACCGAAAAATAAATAAAAGAAAGAAGATTATACATTATATGATATGCAAAATATTTTAAAATCAATTTCAAAGGCATATTCTTAATATAAGTATATTCATTGTTGCGATGAGTCCAGTAAACATAATTAAAACTATACTTCCCAATACTGGAATTCACCTTATGATAAACAATAGCCTTATTAACAAAGATGCATCTATATCCTGATAATTGAGCCCTGAAATTAAAATCTGTATCTTCATGAACAGCAAAAAAATCCTTGTCAAATCCCTTAAGTTCTTCCCATAATTTGCGTTTATATAAAATTCCTGCCCCGCAACCTCCAAAAACATATTCATCTTTATTATAATTTATTAACTTCTGAAAATGCCCTCTTTTAAATCCAACTCCATCTATGGCTATACTATCCCCTGCACTATCTATTAAATCTGATTGATTTAATAATAAAATTTTTGAAGCAGCTATACCAGTACTCTTATCCTGACAAATACCAGAAAATAAATTTCTTAACCAATCTTTATCCACAACAGTATCATTATTCAATAAAGCAATATACTCCCCTTTTGCTTTTTTCACTCCCAGATTATTACCTCCTGCAAATCCATAATTTTTATCAAGTTTTATTATTCTAATTTTTTTATTTTTAATCTCTTTTTTAAATATTTGGTTAACATATTTAATTGAACTATCTGTTGAGTTATTATCTACAACTAATATTTCAAAAGTTTTATATGTCTGCATTAAAAGTGATTCAATGCAATTTTTTAAAAATATTTCTCCATTATAATTTAAAACTACTACTGATATTAATGGTGTATATTTTTTCACTTTTTTTACAAAATAATTAATGCATTAGAGTTGTTGCATAATTTAATATTTCGAAAATTAATGTAGTGTAGGGGTCGATAGACCCCCTTTTAAAAGCCTTATTTAATGGTTTACGAGGTCTACCGACCTCTACACTACCTATTAAATAATTATGCAACAACTCTATTACATTATATTTAAAATTTCATTTTTCAACACAATAACAGAAGACTGAATTTTCTTTCTTTTTTCTAAAAACAGTTTAATATTTTTTATAAAATCAAATTTAGCTTTTAAACCAATCCATATATTACCTAAAAACATCTGTTTAATTAATGATAAAAAAGAATATGCCATATGAAAAACTCCATATTTATAAATATAAGGAGAAGGCATATTTTTAATCCATACAATTTCTAAATTTCTTTGTGTATGATAAATAGTAAATTTTGATTTAATGCCTGCTGTTGCGCTTACCTTATGATATACAACAGCATCATCACAATGAATACATTTATATCCTTTTAACTGTGCCCTAAAACTCAAATCAATATCTTCATTATTTGTTCCAAGATATTCATCAAAAAGCCCAACATCTTCAAATAACTCTGTTTTATATAAACCAGCTCCAGCACAGGCACCAAAGATATATTTTAAATTTTTATACTGTGTATTGTCAATCTCTTTCCATCCAATTTTATAACCCAAGCCCCAAAGCTTTTTAAATCCTACACCAACATTATCTATCATTTTTCTATTATTATAAAATAGCATTTTAGAGGATACAGAGCCAATAAGTTTATTTTCTTTTATAGCAATATACATTTTTTCAACAAAATCATTTTTCATTTGTGTGTCATTGTTTAATAAAAGAATATATGAACCTTTTGCTTTTTTAATGCCATAATTATTACCTTTTGCAAACCCATAATTTTTATCCAGTTTATAAACTTGAATATTATTCTTATAATTCAACTTTATAAATTCAACAGACCCGTCTGAAGAATTATTATCAACAAAGATAATTTCAATATTTTTATATGTTTGACTATATACAGAATCAAGGCATTCTTTTAAATGAACCCTGCCATTCCAATTTAAAATAATAATACTGATTAAATCTGACATTTTATTATATTATTAACAATAAAATTTTTTATATAAAGCAATCTCTTGATTAACAACAGAATCCCATGTTAAATGCATTACTGTTTTTCTAATCCTATTTCTGTTAAAATTTATTTTTAATAATTCAACACTTTTTTTTGCAAATTCATCAACAAATCTTCTCTCTTTTTTTTCATTATATGATACTATAGACAAATTATTATCCATTTTTTTAACAAAATCAGTAAACCCTGCATTAGAAGATGTAATTACTGGGGTACCACAGGCTAAGGCTTCTATACAAATACAACCAAATGCTTCTCTGCGGCTAGGTAATAAAAGTATATTGAAGATGTTTAATAATTTAACTATGTCTTCTTGTACCATATTTTTATAGAATATACAATACTTCTTTAATCTGTATTGCCTAATCTTATTTGATACTTTATTATTTAATACTCCATCTCCAATAATAATAAATCTTATCTTATTATTTTTATCTAATATTTTAATTTTTTTAAATATATCCGGCAGTAAATCAGCCCCTTTAACATAATGAAAACTCCCAATAAATCCTATATATATATATGAACTATTAAGCTTAAATTCTTTATAAATTGATTCTTTATTATAAATCTTAAATAAATTTAAATCAATACCATTTGGTATAACACTGTAATTTTTTTTATTATATCCTAATTTTCTTGCTTCTTTTAAAAGATAATAACTATTAAATATCACTTGCACTGAATTATTTAATGTTTTTATTATATTATTTTTATATTTTATATTTTTATATGGCAAATAAGAAATTTCAGAGCCATGAGCTGACACAATATAAGGTATGTTATATTTTTTATTTAAATAATAACCTATAAACCCATCAGGATAAACTTTATGAATATGTAATACATTATAATTATCCTTGTTAAATATTTTTTTTATAATAAAACTTAAAACCCCAAAGCCATTTATCAATTTAGGTAAATATAAAAAATTAATTACATTTACTTTGATTTTTTTTATATAATATGATTGCCTGAATTGAATATAAATATAAGGAAATTTTTTTTTAAATTTTAAAATCTGATTATAAGCAAATACATTAACTTTGTATCCTTTTTTTAATAAATTAAAAACTCGATGATAAACAAAAATTCCCGAATACTTATTATATTTATTTGGAAACATAGAAGTTAAGTAAAATATTTTCATAAGCTTATATTTCCTTATAAAACAAATAAATTTCTATAAATTTTATAATATTTTTTTGCATTTATTTTAATATCAAAATATTTCCTCGAAAATACAACACAATGCTTTTTAATCTTATTATAATGTCTTTCTATTTCATTTATCTTTCTAATAAAACTCTTCTCATCCTTTGAATCAAAAACTACACCTAATTTATTTTGCTTTATTAAATCATAAGCTGCACCAACTCCTTTATTAACAATTACAGGTAAACCACAACTTAAATATTCTCCTGTTTTTGTAGCTAAAAGAGAAAAAGATGTAATTTTTTTTTCAATTACAATCATTCCATAATCTCCCATACATAAATATTTTTTAGTATCTTCAGGTTTTTCTGTGAAAACAATACTAACCTCTTTTAATGATATACCATTTTTAACTATTTCCATTTTCAGAATCTCTTTATTTCCATTAGTAATAATTAAAAGATAAGAATTTTTAAATACTTTATTAAAAATTTTATAAGTCGTAATAATATTTTTAATATTATGCCAGCCAGAAATTGACAGATTACCGCAATATACTAAAACTTTCTTTTTTTCTATATTATATTTTTTTCTCATTTTATACCGATTTTTTTTTTCACATTTAAAAATTTCAGTGTTAGTTAAAGTAGGAATAGTTGTAATATCTTTATTAAAAGTAATTTTCTTTACATATTCAGAAAATGGCTCTGATACATTTACAATCCAATCACAACTGTCAAATAAAAATTTTTCTATTTTTTTCCAGAACTTATAATTTAATGAGTTTAATTTCCAGCCCATTATCAATGTGCCTTCCTCTGGATACATCCCCCTTGTATCAAAAACTACTTTAACTTTTTTGTTAACATATTTTTTTACAATAACTGCAATTATTGTTGATAAATAACTTCTACAATGAATAATATGAATATTTTTTTTTTGAACAAATTTTTTAACATAAAAAAAAGTATTTAATATAAAAAAAGGTAATTTATAAAATTTAATATACAGCCAGTGAGACAATATCCACTTATATTTAAATTCTATATTGAATTCCCCAAAATTTTCTTCTATATTTTTAAGATAATTAAAAACAAATTTTCTTTTTATTAATAAATTTTTCTGAATAACAGGTAATAGTGATAATACTTTGATATTAAGTTTATCTGGATAAAGTGTTTTTAAAATTTTCAGAAGTTCTACAACCTGAGTTAAAAACAAACCATTTCCAATAATATTCTCACCTGCTGTGAGATATAAAACATTCATACCGTTATTTTATCCCTTGATAAAATTTTCTCTTTTAGGTATTTTAAATCTTTAATTTTTAATATAAACATTTCACTTATGGATGTTTTTGTTTTTTTGCAGAATAAAACAACCCAGAAAAATCCGCCCAAAGAATATGATATTGTAGAAGCTATTGCTGCACCATTAATACCTAATTTTGGTATTAAAATAATATTCAATATAATATTAACAGTCATAATACCGATAGAGGAAAAAGTAGCATACTGTGGCTTACCGACACCAGCAAAATAAGAAGAAATAATTTTTCCATATACAATAATAGTAACGCCTGGTATTAAAATCCTGATAACATTAACAGCATCATAAAATTTAGATCCCCATAAATAATTAATTAAATAAGGTATAATAAAAAATAAAATAATTAAAATAATACCTGATAAATAAACATTTATTTTAGATAAGAATGCTGTATAACTTACATTCTTACTCTTATTTTTTCCCATAGATATATAAGGAAATAATACCTGACTAACAGCACCTGCAATAAGCCATATTTTTTCAGTAATATTAATTCCAATAGAATATATACCTACTGATTTCATATTCAAATAATAAGCAATTAAAAAAATATCAGCTCTATAATTTATAAATGTTGATAAATTAGATAAATAAGCTTTAATTCCATATCTAATTTCCTTTATTAATAATTTACAATCAAATTTAATATTAAATTTAATATTTATATTATGAATTAAAAAAACAGTAAATAAAATTAAAGATGACAAATTTAATAAAATAATATTTAAAATAGTGATTTTGTTCATTATATATAAATAAATCAATATACCAGTTAATACAGTAGTCAGTATTATATCTGTTAACAACATTTTTCTTATTTTACCAATACCATATAAAATTTTTTCAACTGTTATTGTTTTTAAAAAATACATAATAATAGACATATAAATTACTATAAAGTAAATATATCCTATTTTAATATTAGGAATTCTATTAATGATTATTTTCTTTAATGCTATCTCAAAAATTAATATTATAAAAAAGCTAATACATAAAGTAAAAATAAAATTTGTCCAAAAAATTTTATTTTTAAACTTTTTAAATTTAGCTGAATAATAAACTACTGCTGCATTAAGTCCTAAATTTCCAAATTGAAAAGAAAATACAATTATTAAATTTAATAAAGTTAAAATCCCCTTACCAGAAGGGCCAAGACTTCGTGCTGTTAATATGGAAAGCAATATACCATAAATTAATTTTATTATATTATAAATAAAATGCAGGCTTATATCTCTTTTTAATTTAATCATTATATGTTTTTAACAATAGATTTGATTTTATCTATTTCATGATCCCAGTTATAAATTTTTTTTATTTTTTTTATGTTTTTTTTATAAAAGTTGTAATTGCTTAATAATTTCCCTGAAAATTCAATAAATGCATCAACATTATTTTCAGGGAAAACTTCTCCTATTTTATATTTATTTATAATAGATTTAATTGAAATCAAATCAGTAGAAATAACAGGAATTTCAGCAGAAATATACTGCCAAAATTTATTAGGTAAGGCAAAACTATGATTTTTACATACATTATTCATGAAATTAATTCCTAAATGTGCTGATGAAAGTATGGATAACATCTTATCAGGAGAAACAGAAGGCAGATAAAAAATCCTCTGTTTATTTATAATTACTTGCTGCTTTATATATTGCTCGAATATCCCACTGCCCAGAAAAACAAATTTCCATTTCAATGGCAAAAAATTAATATTTTTACAAATAAATTCTATACCACGATGTGGCATTAATCCACCTGCGTATATAAAAATTTTATCCTGTCTATCTAAATTAAATTTATTTTTTATAAAATTTTTACTTTCTTTTAACTTTTTATTACTTACTGTTATATTATATATAACTTCAGGCTTTTTTATATTATAATCATAAGATAAACTATCTGCTATTTCATTGCTTACTGTAATAACTTTATCACAGTATTTTATATATTTCTTTTCTTTTAATTTCACTGCTGGCTTAAAAATAATTCTCCAGCCTTTATATTTTAAGGTCTCACTCCAGTATTCATGAGAATCATAAATTAATTTTTTCCCATAGTTCTTTTTATACCATATACCGGCAAATAATGTTTCAAAATCATTACAATAACTTATACCAGGCTGCTCTTTTTTTAATAACTTTTTTACTTTATATTTATAAAGTGGTAAAAAGTAAATCCAATATAAAAATCTTATTATATACCATCTTATTTTACTAACTTCCTTATTTTTAGATAAAATAAAATTAAACCAATTATATTTATCAGGGATAAAAGATGAATGTAAGCTGATTAAAAAAATCTTTAATTTTTTTATATTGATAATTTTATGAATAGGAGCTTTTATATCGTAAATTACTATAGCCTGGCTTTGTCCTAATTCTCTTATTGCCTCAATAGTCCTTAGTACACGGGAGTCCTTTTGAAACTGGTCAAAAGTTCTTAATAATATATGAAAAACATACATTTATTTATTATTTAATCTGTTTATTAAATACCCTTAAAAAACCTAATAAAAAATAAAATAAATAATTAATATAATAAAATGTTATTCCTATTTGAGATTCAAAATTCTGCTGTATAAGAATACCTGCAATAATAAACAATAATACTATAAAATTAAACTTTTTTATATTTTCTCTATTTATGGTTTTTATTAGAATATAAATAATTATGGAAAGAAAAAACATTAAACCAATCAATCCATTATGAGCAAAATTCATTAAATATGCATTATGTGGAGATTTATTGTAAATCCTGAAATTTCCATATCCTTTTCCTAAATATAGAAAGTTACTACCAATAATTTCTATAGTCTTTACCCATAACTTATCTCTTTCAGATACACCTTTGTTTAATCTGAAAATTTCTAAAAAATAACTAAAGTCTATAAAAAGAATAATAGCGATTATCATAATAACTAAAATTAATAATATATGTTTAATATTTATTTTTTTTATAACATATTTTATAAATAAATAAAAAAATGGAATTAATGATATAAACATCATTAAATAAGATGATCTTGAAAATGATAATATAATAGATATAAAAATAATAGTTGAATATAAAATAAATAGGTTTTTCTTCTTTATAAAATAAATTAATAAAGATAATGCAGGAAAAAGCATTAAAAATGTACCAAATTGATTTCTATGTCCAAATATAAAGTATATATCAGGGATGCTTATACTCCCTTTCACATCCTTAGCTAATTGAACATTAAATATTTTATCAACATTAATTATTCTAAAAAAACAGCCTAATATGGATATTACTAAAGAAATATAAATTAATAATGCTATTATATCATAATAATCTTTTTTAGAAAATACTTCAGGAAGGATGATTAAAAAAACATAAAGCATTAAAAAAAGATTAAATATTTCAAAAGTGACTAAATTTATAGTTATAAAATCATTTATCCATAAAGAAATAATATTAATAATAATAAAACTTAATATTAATAATTTTAAAATTATATTTTTAAATTTAAAATTTTCATACTTATAAATTATTATAAAATAAATCAATAAAAAATTTACAAATAATAAATAAATCCCCTGATGTGGTAATGGTTTAAAAAAAATAGAATTTTTAAATATAATTGTTATAAAACTTAGTAATAATAAAATCTTGCCTATGTAAATTTTAAAATGTGAAATCACCATAAATTAATATAAAAATTTAATTATAATTTAAACTCTGAATCAGGATTATCCTCATGACGTATCTCATCCACATCTTCTTTCTTTCCCCATCCTTTAAAAAGTTTATCAGGATAATTTAAAACCATCCCTAACTTTGTTTCAGAGATATTTTTATATCCATGAACAACACCAGGGGGTATTATAACAGTCACAGGATTATCCTCTCCAGCAAGAATCTCCATATAATTTCTATAAGTCTTTGAACTTGCCCTGTTATCCCATAATTTTAATTTAAAATTTCCCGGGCCAATAAAAGCAAAAATATCTGTCTGCTTTTCATGTTCATGCGGACCACGGCATATCCCAGGCTCTGTATAAGAGATATAACTCATCTCAGGTTTAAGACCCTCCGGTAAAACATCAATTCGAAAAGTTTCAATGAGAAAACCCCTTTCATCTGTATATTTTTCTAAAGTATTAATTACAACCCCATTAATGTTATCTTTTTTAAACTGTTGTGTGGACATATTATCCTCCTTAAAAATTACTTAGTAAGCTCCTCTTCCCCTAATAACAGTAGGAATAGTTTTAAACAAAATCTTTATATCAAGCCACATAGACCAATTACGTATATAAAAAAGATCTTTTTTAACCCTATCTGAATAATTCATATCATTTCTTCCACTTATCTGCCATAAACCTGTTATTCCTGGTTTTACTTTTATAACCTCAACAAAATGATGACCATATTTTTTAACCTCTTCTTTAACAATTGGTCTTGGTCCAACCATGCTTAATTCCATTTTTAAAACATTTATTAACTGAGGGATTTCATCAATACTGTATTTCCTTAAAAAATTTCCCAGTTTTGTAATACGAGGGTCACTCTTAAGTTTAAAAGTTTTATTAAATTCCTTTGCTAAATTTTTATCACTCTTTAAAAGTGTACTTAACCTTTCTTCTGCATCCTTATACATAGTCCTGAATTTATATATATATATATCTTTATAATTTTTTCCAATTCTTTTGGCTTTATAAAATACAGGACCTGGGGATATATATTTTATCACAATTGCAATTATTACTAAAACAGGTGATAATATAACTAAAATGATAAATGAAAGAACAAAATCAAAAATGATTTTTTGAATTACTGATAATAAGGAAGCAAGATTATTTCTAAATACCAATGTAGAAACATTACCAATGTTTTGCACAGCAAGATTTAAAATTTTTATATAATGAAAAGAAGGAATATAATTTACCTGGATCAGTTTTTCATCATTAAATTTTAAAATTTTCTCTAAAAGAGAATTACTAACATTATAAACAAATAGTTCATGAATGTTGTTTTTTATAAAAATTGAATATACATTCTCTTTTTTAAATTTAGCAACCTTAATTAATTTAAATCTCTTTAAAAACTTATGTTTTATACTTGCCCCATTTTTATAATATATAATAGTTGTGATGACATATCCTGTATACCATACCTCATTAATATTTTTAATAGCATTAATTAAAGATACAACATTACCAAATTCTCCAACAAATAATGCAGAATTTAATTTCCACAATTTTGTTTTATATAAAAAAAATTTTAAAAAATATCGTAATAAAATTATAAAAATTACTGATAATAAGCCTGTAATAATTAGTAAAAGACGAGAAGCCTCAATACTAACTTTTAAAACAGCTAATATGGCAAAACTCAAAATAATCCAAATAAAACCGCATTTTAAAATCTCTCTTAACTCAGACCAGATATCCCTTCTTTTTAAATATAAATTATGATAAACAAAAATACTAATAAATAATATTAATAAATAATAAAATTTATAATAATTCTGTAGTAATGGTAAATTTGTTACTTGAGGTATTAATAAGGAAATAATATTTTGCCTAATAAAATAAGCAAAAATAAAAGACAAATAAAAGCCAATTATATCAGAAATAAAAAATAAAATATATGATATTGATGATTTAAATTTTTTCATTTTTGCTATGTTATATAAAACATGTTATTAAATATTACTAATGATATACTTTATATATTATTAATTAAAATATTTAATGTCAATTTTTTATTATTTATATTTAAGAAAATCACTTAAAAAAAGTATTTATTTTCTTTTCAACAAAATTTTTAAATTCTTTCTGAAATCTTTCTTTACTGAATTTTTCAGCATGTTGCCGTATTACTTTATAATTAAATAATTTTCTTTCAAATTTATTTACTGCATCAGTGATACTTTGTACATTCTGTTCATTAAAGAAAACACCTGTTTTATTCTCTATAACCGTCTCCATGACCCCACCTCGTCTATAAGCAATAACCGGAGTACCACAGGCTTGTGCTTCAACTGGAATAATCCCGAAGTCTTCTTCAGCAGCAAAAACAAAAGCTTTTGCTTTTTGCATAAAAGATTTAAGTTTCTCAAAAGGTTGGTAACTTAATAGTTCAACGTTTTTTTTTGCTTTAATTTTTATTTTATTAAAATCTGGCCCATCCCCTATAACAATAAGTTTTTTTTCCGGCATCTCAGAAAATGCTTCAACAATTAAATCAACCTTTTTATAAGGAACCATTCTTGAAGCTGTTAAATAATAATTTTCTTTTTTGGGATAAAAACTAAATTTTTCAATATTTACTGGGGGATAAATAACATAGGCATCTCTATTATAAATCTTTTTAATTCGTTTAGCAATATAATTTGAATTAGCTATAAAATAATCAACTCGATTTATAGTATTGCAATCCCATAATCTTATATAATGAAGTATAAATTTAGCAATCATACCTTTTAACCCTCTATTTAAACCTGATCCTTTTAAATATTGATGATAAAGGTCCCAAGCATATCTTATTGGTGTATGGCAATAACAAATATGTAACTGATTTGAATTTACCATCACACCTTTTGCTACTGCATGGGATGAAGAAATAATAATATCATAATCCGAAAGGTCAAACTGTTCAATAGCTAAAGGATAAAAAGCTAAAAAATTTTTATATCTTTTTCTAATAAATTTATATTTATTTAAAAAAGAACTAATAATTGATGCATTTTTTAATGATGAATTTAAAACTTTCTTTTTATCATATAATAAACAATAAATAGGAGATGGATAAATTTCATAAATACATTCTAACACAATTTCAGAACCAGCAAAATTAACCAACCATTCATGAATTAAAGCTGTTTTCATTCTATTTGCTTAATGCTTCTTCAAAAACCCGTATAATAATCCTTTAATAAAATATATAGAACTTTTTAAATCATGATATGCCTTTAATGAAAACAAAATTCTCAGGGAAATATCTATCAATAAAATTTTAATAAAGAAAATAAAAAACAAGAACCATTTAGAAAAAATATATTTCCGATATATCTTACCAAGACCAATTCCATATAAAAATTTTTTTTTGAAATCTAAAATCATAGGCGCAGGATGATAGATTTCCAATCCTTTTAAATTTAATATTTTATAATTATTAATAAGCAATTTCATTATCATATCAGTTTCCTCACCTGAATAAAATTTTGCCCCAGCACCAAATTTCTTATTAAAATATCCAATTTTATTAAATATACATTTTTTAAAAAAAATACCAATACTGCAAACACTATCAAAATTCCAATATGATAATTTATTGGTTGCTAACTTCATTTTTTTTAAATATAACTTATTATCATTCAATGATAATACTTTCCCCCATACTGCACCAATGTAAGTATCTTGTTCAAATATCTTTAATTCATTTATTATTTTATTAAAAAAATTACTTTTTATAATTGCATCATCATCCATAAATAAAAGCCATTTTCCATTAGCTCTTTTAATTCCAATATTTCTATTTACTGAAATACCCTTTTTGATACTTTTTATATATTTTATCTGATTATACTTTTTCATTAAAACTAATATTTTATTATGTATCTTTAAATCCATGTTTTGATCAATAATAAATATTTCATAAAATTTATATTTAGTTTTTAATATAGAATAAATTGCACATTTTAAAATATTCCAATCTTTTTTAAAAGTAGTAATTATCACTGAAATATAAATATCATTTTTTTTCATATTTTCCTTTTATTTTTATATATAATTATTCTTTGAATAATGTTTAACATAAATAATATAATATTTAAAATATTGATTTCAAGACTATATAAAACACCAATTCTATTATTACACCTACTTTTCCTTTTCTCCATAATAAATTTTTTTAAAACAACACACCTGTTTTTAACGATAATATGATTATTTATTTGATTAAAATAAAAATATGAAATTAAATTAGTAAAAGCTATTTGAGAAATATTATTAGACTGTGAAATTGAATTTTTATGTTTCCTTAGAAGATACATAGGTTTTAATAAAATTCTAATCATACAACCACTTTTTAAAGCAGCTAATATTAATTCATAATCCTGGGCATACTTTATACAATCACAATAACAACCAATTTTTTTAATAAACTCTTTTTCAAAAAATAAAGTGCCATGAATAAATGAATTGCAGATCTTCAACATTTTTAAGTTTAAATTTAATGCTCTATAAAAAGGGGGTATAGAAAAAAAAGATACTTTCCTGCCATATTCATCTATTATAATTGCTCTGCATCCAATAATTTTATATAATTTATAAAACCTTATAAAGTTATATTGATATTCTAATCTTTTAGGTAAACTTATATCATCAGCATCTTGTCTTGCAATATAAATCCCTCTTGCAAGACTAATTGCTCTATTTAATGATTTTGTTAATCCCATATTTTTCTGATTTATAATTACTATTCTTCTATCATTTTTTATATACCTCATTAAAATCTCTAAACTATTATCTGTTGATCCATCATTTATAATTATAAATTCAAAATTTTTAAATGTCTGGTTCTGGACAGATTCAATACTACTTTTTAAAAATTTCGTTTCATTATATACTGACATAATTACAGTAATCCGTGGATTTGAAATACAATCACAATGAACATAAAAAGAAAAATCACTATATTTATCTGTATTAATTATTTTATTTATATCTTTCATAAATTATCTATTTTATAACTATTTTTTCTTATCTCATACTCCATTATTGCAATTATAAACCATATAAATACATCCCCATAAAATAATCCTGCATTATGCATTGATATATGAATAAAATAAGCTAATAAAAAACTTTTATATCCAATACTTAACCCCCAATTATTAGATTCAATTTTTGTTAATCTTTTCCAATAATAAACAAAAAAGAACAAACTTAAAATAAATCCTATAAATCCATATATAAGTCCTGTATTTATAAATGAATTATGAGGTGTTTTATTTAAAATTATGCTTATTCTTTCATAACCAATGATATTTAAAAAATTTTTCTGAACTATATTAAAATAATGCTCCCAATTAGATATTCCAAATGGATGAGTAATTAATACTAAAAATCCTATTAATAATAATGGCACTCTATCCATTGTTGAAAAATCAAATATTCTAAATAAGCCAGGAAACATTATAAAAATAAAACATGACAGAAAAAGTAAACATGCTATTAATAGTATAAAATATTTTTTTTCAACCTTTAAAAATAGATAGATAATCCCAATTAATAACCCTATAAAAGCAGACCTTGTTGCACTAGCAGAAATAGCTAAAATTATAACTATAAAATATAAAACCAAACAAACTTTTTTCTTTAATTTTTTTGAATTAAAAAAACTAATTAAAATTAATGGGAAAATAGCAACAAGATGATATGAAAAAGTAATATAATAATATGCCAACCCGCATGCTCGACCTTTATTTAAAATATGTAAATAAACTTCATCCGACTGATTAAAAAAAATCATCTTTCTTAATTCCCAAAATAAGTCTACTCCAATCCACTGCATTACTCCAACTAAAGCTGAAATACCAACAAACAATAAAAGTAAATTTTTTATAATTTTTATATTTGATGACTTTAAAGACAAGAATATCATTAATGAGATATAAAGCATAGATGGAATTAAAATTCTTTTTAATAAATATAAAAACATCTTTATTATATCATAATTATCCATATTCATAAGTGTAGAAAACAAATAACTAATTATAAGTAAATAAAAAATTATAATAGGAAAAATATTTATTTTAATTAAATCCTTTATCTGAAAAAAAATCATTATTACTACTATTAAAAATGATAATAAAATAGTATAATTAGGTAAAGGAAATGGACCAATATCAAAATATGAAAAATATAAATATCCTACAATAGTTGTTATTAATGAACCAAGTAAAATTTTATTTAATGTTATCTTTTGTAGAATTAAAAAAACAATGTTATTTTTATTTTTCATTTTGAAACTTATTAAAAAGATTTTTCTCTATTTCA
>CBDVEP010000007.1:0-42306 GCA_965373035.1 uncultured bacterium | reverse complement strand
TTAATGTATTATTCAAGGGTAATATACAGTTTAAGGTGGGGAATTCTACTTTCCGTGACATGGGGAATTCTGTTTTCCATTACCTGTGGATTTCTGTTTTCACACACATGAGGATTTTAATTCACCATTTACAACTGGACTTTCACCAGTAAGATAAACAGTCTTCGTGGCACTCGATAAGAAAACCAAAAGGGATTTTGAAATTCTAACTTCAAAAATCTTATGACCTCTTATGGTTTTTTTTAATTAATAGATATAAATGTGGATACAGCTGACCTTTCAGAAGTTGATTTACTATGCAAGTTAATATCAAAATAAATGATTATTTGTTTTGATAAGCCTAGATTTTATCAAAGGGGATTTATATAACCTTGCTTTTTATCAAAATATATTTGACATTCTTTTGATATAGTGTATAATATCAATAAATGAATATAGAAAAATTCAAGAATAGTCCAACAGGACGAATTATCAAGACTACGACAAATTATTGGGCTTTTAACCCTAATCCCTTACCTCCAGTAGGTTTGGACAACTTTTCCGCAGAGTTTGTAGGAATTTTATCTGAAGCAGATCGAGGTATTGGTGCCCTCAAGTCTTTAAGTAAACTTATCCCAAATCCTAATTTACTTGTGGCTCCTTATGTTAGAAAGGAAGCAGTTCAAAGTTCAAGAATTGAGGGTACTCAGGCTTCGCTTTCTGATATTCTTTATTACGAAGCCTCAAAGGAAAAACCAAAACATGTAGATGTTCTGGAAGTTTTAAACTATGTAAGAGCTATGAATTATGGACTTGATAGAATTAAGGAACTACCACTCAGTTTAAGATTAGTCCGGGAGATTCATCAGAAACTCATGGGAGGTGTCAGGGGAGAAAGAATGAAACCTGGAGAATTTCGAACTACTCAGAACTGGATTGGACCTCCTGGATGTTCACTTGCTGATGCAATGTATGTACCACCACCTATCCCAGAAATGAATAAGGCACTTGGGTCAGTGGGAAAAGTTTCTTCATAATGATGATTCTCTCGCTCCTCTTATAAAATGTGCTTTAATGCACTATCAATTCGAATCAATTCATCCATTTCTTGATGGTAATGGAAGAGTTGGACGACTTTTGATTACTTTCTATCTTTGTGAAAAGGGATATCTTGAATATCCAATTCTTTACCTTAGTGATTTCTTTGAAAGATATAAAAATGAATATTACGACCATCTACTCGGAGTTAGCCGGGATGGAAATTGGGATGCATGGTTAAAATATTTTATTCGCGGAGTTGCAGAACAATCAAAAGTTGCTGAAAAAACTGGACATGAAATTTTAGACTTGCAAAAAAAATATCACCAACAACTTCAGAAAGAATCAGTATCCATACCAGTTATTCAGTTATTGGATATGCTGTTTTTAAATCCATTTGTCAGTTTACCAGGAGTAAGTGATTATTTGAAAATAACATGGCCTACTGCTAAGGCATCGGTAGATCGTCTCGTGAAACTGGGAATACTTAAAGAAGTATCTGGTCGCAAACGTAGTCGAATCTATTGTGCTCAAGAACTTTTTAATATTATTGCTAAAGGATGACAATAAGAAATGAATATAATTATTTAAATCTTATTGATAATTTTTTATTAAATACATTTGCAAGTTTTATTAAAATTTTTAATGTATATCCAGAATAGTTAGGTTGTTCTAATCTTGAAACTGCTTGTTGGGGCATATTTAATTTTTTAGCTAATTGTTCCTGACTTAAATGGTGCTGTTTCCGTAACTTTGCTACTTCTAAAACAATTTTAACATTAAGTCCTTCTTCTTTATAATATTTTTTAAATTCCGGATTTTTCAATTCTTTAGCAATTCTATTTTTTAATGTTTTTAATTTTTTATTTTTCATAAATTAATTTCCCCTTTATTAGAGGCGACAACTACCCTGACACAGGGAGAAAGTGCTTCCCCTAATAACTACGAAACTGTGAAAAAATTAAACTTTAATTCATTAAACCTATATTTTTTGTTTATAGGGGAGGGTTTAAACCCTCCCCTACATATTTTTTCACAGTTTCTACCACAATACCAGTTGAAAAAAATAATGGTTGATTTTTTTAAAAAAATGTTAGAATATTAATAGATTTTATTTTTTAAAGAGATAGAAAATGAATAAAAAAATAAGTATTAATCCAAATATTTGTCATGGAAAGCCTGTAATAACAAATACTCGTGTTTTGGTAAGTAATATACTTGCTGATTTATCTGATGGTTTATCTTTTGAAGATATTAAGAAGAGTTATCCTAATATAACTAATGATGATATAAAGGCTGCATTGCAGTTTGGAAGTGAATTAGCTCAGTTTGAAACATATCCAATAGAAACGGCTGTATGAATTTTTTATTATGACTGCCGCATTAAAAAAAATTTAATAAAATTCTTGCCAAATGTTTAAATAATTATAGATTATATTTAAGGAGAATCATTTATGTGGAACAAAAGAATTTCTATTAATCCAAAGGTATGTTTTGGAAAGCCCTGTATAAAAGGGACAAGAATTCCTGTTCATATGATTTTAGATCTACTTGAAGAAGGCTTGACCTTTGACAAAATTATAAAAGATTATTATCCAGATATTATTAAAGAAGACATTCTTGCTTGTATTCATTATGCTAATAGTCTGGTGAAAAATGAAGAGATCGTTTTTCCTGAATTGGAGAAGGCTAATTGAAAATATTAGCTGATGAATGTGTATATCAAATTACAATAGATGTTCTTAAGGAACAAGGAATCCACGTTATCACTGTTAAAGATATTGGTTTAAAAGGTCATTCTGATAAAAAAATTTTAAAGTATGCGTATATTCACAAACTTATTTCCTTATCAAATGACAAAGATTTCAGCAACATATTCAAATTTAATTATAAAAAATATCCGGGAATTATTCGTTTAAAAATTACTTCATCTACTGAAGATCAAGTACATAATATTTTAAAGGGTTTCTTACAAGAAAAGACTGTAAATGATTTAAGAGGCAAGCTGATTATTATTGATAAGAATAAATATCGTATAAAAGATTAGAACACTCCCTTCCTTTTGATAATCTTTACTATGATAAGTGTTCTATAAGCGGTAAATAATTTTACATTTCAAGGGCTGACCCATTTTTCATTTTCAATTATTTTAAACTTTTTTTTTAACCTTTTTAATGTTTTTGCATCTAATAATATAAATATAATAATTTAAAGGTGAAATTCTGGTATGTACTGCTTGTATCCTTTATATTTTTTTGTTTTCTGTTGATTTAAAATTTTTATGTTGTAAAATTAATGATGTTTGCTAAAGGAATGATTCTATGTGGGAAAAAATAATAGAATATTTTTCTAAACGCCATCTTTTAACTAATTTTATTTTTATTGCCATTTTTATAGGCGGTGTCTTTTTCTGGCATAACACCAGTAAAGAGGAAATGCCTGATGTTTCTTTTGATACAATAAGTATCTCTGCTTCTTATCCAGGTGCTTCCCCTGAAGAAGTAGAACATTTTATTACAAAACCTATAGAGGATGAGATAAAGGGACTTGATGGTATCTTTAGTATTAAAAGTACTTCAAGTGTAGGAAGCTGCAGTATTAGAGTGGAGTTAGAACAGGATAATCCTGACCGTGATGAAGTAGTAGCGGAAATAAAAAATACTGTACTGGAAGTAAAATTACCCAATGATGTTATTAAACAGCCAAGAGTAAGGGAATTTAAAACTTCAAAAAGAGCAATCATGGATATTGCCCTAATCCATACAGGCAAACATCTTCTGGATAATGGATCCAGGCGTTTCCTTCAAACTTATGCTCTTGCCCTGGAAAACCAGCTTCTTAATCTATCAGAAGTGAATAGTATTAACAGGTCTGGTTATCTTAAGGAAGAGATACAGATAAAAGCCTACCCTTCCAAATTAATTAAATTTAATATCCCCTTTAACACTGTTATGAAGGAGATAAAAAATAACAATGTGCGCCAGCCTGCCGGGAGTATTGACAGCAGGGAAGAGGCCAAAGTAACACTTGTATCAGAACTGGATAGTATTAAAAAATTGAAAAAGCTGATTATTCAGGGAGGATTTGAGGGACAGGCTATCCGGCTGGAACAAATAGCAGATGTAATACGCAATTTTGAAAAAAACAACAGCATACTCAAGATTAATGGGCATGAAGGGATCATTTTAAATGTTGTTAAAAGCAGTTCCTATGGTATTCTTGAAGCTGTAGATGAAGTAAAAAAGGCAGTTAAAAATTTCCAGCAAAACAATCTAAAAGGGATCCCTGTTAAGGCAATCCTTCTGGATGATGAATCTATGGATGTCAGGAATCGCTTATACCTGATAACAATGAACGGGGCAATCGGATTTATATTAATTCTGATCATGCTTTTTCTTTTCCTGAATTTCCGCGCCGGTATATGGGTCGCTATGGGCATTCCTTTCACATTCTGCTTTACTATGGTTATCACATCCTTAATGGGCTTTACTATTAACAACATTACTCTTGCCGCGGTTATTATTGTAATGGGGATGGTTGTTGATGATGCAATTATAGTAGCTGAAAATATTATCCGTCTTCGACACCAGGGTGTTCCCCAGGATGAGGCTGTGGTTAAAGGGACATCGTTTGTCTTTTTACCTATTGTTGCCAGTATTTTAACAACCTGTGTAGCATTTTTCCCGCTTTTTGCTTTTTCCGGACGATTTGTTAAAATGATAAAGTTTATCCCGCCCATTATTTTTGTTATGCTGGGAGCAAGCCTTCTTGAATCTATCTTTATTCTTCCTGCGCATATGAATTTAAAAATGCCAAGGGTTTTAAGGGTTATTTTTTCTATGGGCACTTTGCCTTTTATTGAAAAATATTTTAGCACAAGGAAGAAGAAAAAAGAAAAAGAAAAGAGACACTGGTTCAGCGATGTAGAGGATGCTTACGGAAATATCATTCAGAAAGTTTTAAAATATAAATGGATTGTTTTTGCTTCTTTTTTTGTACTTCTGATACTTGCCGGAGTCATATTTAAGACAAAAATGAAATTTGTTATGTTTCCAAATGAAGAGACCACCCAGTTACGGTTGATGGGAATTGCAGGGCCTAACACAAAAAAATATGAAACCGCAAGACTGTCCAGGCAGGTCGAAGATATTCTTATTCCATACATCGGGAAGGAAGTTGTGGGTTTTAGAACGCAGGTTGCCAGGAGCCGGCATGGTCGTGCAGTTGAAGAAAATAAAATGTCCATGAGGATCGAGATCGTCCCTAAGAAAAAAAGGAAAAAATTAGTCAACCAGCTTTTAGCTGAATGGAACAAAAAATTAAAAAAAGTCAAGGGGTTTGTAAAACTTTCTTTTACAAAGCAGCGTTTCGGTCACTCTGCCGATGCAAGCCCTATTGAAATCATTGTCCAGGAAAATAATGATTCTATTAGGGACAAAGTTTCAAAATTGCTCGCTGAGAAGATGGAAAAGCATCCTGCTCTTTCAGATATTGAGATTGAACAGCCTCTTAAAAATTCTGAATTTAAAGTGTCTATAAAAAGAGATAAAGCAAAAAGACTGGGGATAAGCCCGGCCAATATTGCTTCGACGCTTCGTGCCCTTCTGGAGGGAACTGTGCTTTATGAATTAACAGGCGAAGATGAAGAAATACAGGTTCGTTTTACAGCCATAGAAGAGGCAAAAGATAATATTTATAAAGTCCTTAATGTGCCTGTTGAAAACCAGGGGAATTACCTGGTACCTTTAACAGATATTGTCAATATAAAAAAAGTTGTTTCACCCAATTCGATTACAAGGCAGGACTTCAAACGGACAATACGTATCCATGCCGAGATAAATGAAAACACAGAATTAACACCTGTTGAAATAGCTGAATTTTTTGAATCAAATGTTTTCCCTGTGATCACATCAAAGTATCCTGCAACTGTAATTTCATTTGGCGGTGAAGTTAAAGATACAAGGGAATCTAAAAGCGACTTTTTACTTGCCATCATATTGATACTATTCCTGATCTATGTTATCCTGGCTCTGCTTTTTAATTCTCTTTACAAGCCATTCCTTATCATGCTGACCATTCCTTTTGGAGCTGTAGGAATCATCCTGGCTTTCTCTCTTCATGGCATAACCCAGTTTGGTTTTTTTGCAGGAATAGGAGCTTTAGGACTGGCTGGCGTAGTGGTTAATGATTCTATTGTAATGCTGGTCAAACTTGAAAAAGAGTATGACCGCAGGAAGCATAAAGACATGTCAAATAAACAAATTGCTGATATTGCTAAAACAAGACTCAGGGCTGTGCTTTTAACTACTCTTACTACTGTAGCCGGGCTTTTACCAACTGCTTATGGTTTTGCAGGCTATGATTCCATGCTGGCTGAGATGATGCTGGCAATGTCATGGGGACTTATGTTCGGAACTTTTATCACGCTTTTACTTATTCCGTCCCTTTACAATTTACTTATGGATACCAGGCATAGACTAACTGATTTTTATGAGAAATATTCTAAAGAAAAGGAGTGAAATTAAAAATGTTTTTTAAACAAACAATCTTTATAATACTGTTTCTTCTTTTTCCTTTAATTATGCTGGTTTCAGGGAAAAATAAAAGTTTATCACTTGATGAATTTATTAAACTCTCCTGTAAAAATGATAAGGTCTTTCAGGAAATCCTTAAAGATGAGCTAATGCTTGAGTATCAAAAAGTCCTGGCATTTCCCGCCGGGGATATTATTATGTCAGTAACAGCACAGTATGACCTGGCACTTGGAGAAGAAAAAGAAAGCGGACCCAATGCCAGTATCTCGCTCAGCAAACTTTTCCCGAAAATAGGAACCACTGTTTCAGCCGAGTATAGTTCATCCTTTTCAAGTGTTGCTAACAAAAACCGTTCCCAATTTGCTTTTTCTATTTCTCAACCCATTGCAAGAAATGCCTTTGGCAAAGCCAACAGACTTTTAGAAAAAATTGCAGGTATAGAGATGGATATGGCACTACATCAGATCGTGGAAGCTTATGAGGATTATCTGGCATCTTTAATAAAAACATACTACAGTTGGTATTCTGCTTTTGCAAATTTGAAAACCGGGAAAGTTTCCTATAAAGATAATCTGAGGCTTTTAAAAAACATTAAAGCTAAACAAAGAAACAGAATAGCACTTCAGACTGATGTAAATAAAATACAGCTTCAGGTTCTTGCTAAAAGAGAAAATATTGTAACGCTTTCCAATAATTATTATCACTTATTGAATCTTGTAGAACAGGCTATTAACCATAGAGGGAAAGAATCATTAATTCCTGTAGAGCCTGCACTATATAAAAAGACAGAAATATTACTTGATAAAGATTATAAAAAATTCACTGATAAAAGCAGGACATACAAGGTATTACGATTACTGGAAAAACAGGGGAAAATGAAAATAGATAAATATGCCAATGACCTCCTACCTTCTGCCAATCTTATACTGGGTTATAATATAGAAGGGGAAGATTTTAAATTAAGAGGTAAACAGAGCAAGATCTTTGCCGGGATTGCTTTGGAACATTCATTTTTTGGCCGGTATGAAAATGCACAGCATGAAATTTCCAAAATTGAACTGGATAAAACAAAACTATCGTTTACTAATAAACACAGACAGTTATATACGGACATGAATAATCTTTACAGGCAGATGGAAAAAGAAAAAAAATTGATATCCCTGGCTGATAAAAAAATTTCTTTGGCAAAAGATATTTTAAAGGACGAGAAAAAAAATTACTCTTACGGCAGAATAAAGTTAAACGACCTTATTTCTGCTGAGAATACACTTGAAGAAAATAAATTCAATAAGATTTATCATTCTATTCAGCTTTATACTTTAAAGATTGAATGGATGCGGTTAACGGATCAGTTGATAAAAAAAAGTGATATAAAATAACAAGGATACATGAAAAACTTGTATAACTAAAATTATTCCTGTATTATTCCCTGAATTATTTTCTGCTTTTCAATGAATTTTTCTGATACTTCCGGGGCTTTTTTTAATAAAGCAACTAATTTATCTGAATTTGCCATGTCTATATAGATCTTTGTTTCTGCTTTTCTATGTTTAAAACCCTTGATATTTAAAATCAGGTTCTGTCTTCTGCCTTTTGGAAGGGCTAAAAAATGAACTGAAACAACTGTATGCATATCAAATCTCTTTTTTCCATTACCATTATCCAGAGACTTTGTCAGCCGGCCAATTTCTCTTGATAAAGCAATATTTTGTTCCTGTGCTTTTTTACCCAGAAGTACACTTTTCTTTATAAATTTAGTAAACTTTTCAAATTCATCTTCTTCAAAAAAATATGATGCGTAATTAACTTCAGGGATATTGATATAAATAAGTCCTGTATCATCAACATATATTTTTAATTCAGTAGGAATAAATTGTGTACTAATTGGGTCAAAACACATACCTCTTACCATACCAACAACTTTTGTCATTGAAAAAACTGAAGATGTTAAAATTAAAGTACAAATAATGATTAATATTATCCTCTTCATAAATAATCCCTCCTTTTAATTTAAGGTTAAAAATGAATATGTGAAAAAACAGGAGATGTTACTATTTTTTCACGATAACAGACCTAAAGGTCTGTTTTTACATTTAAAGTTATTTAAAAAGTAATAACTTATCAAATACATAATAAGTTATATTAATTTATTTAATTTATTTGTCAATAAAAATCTATTTAAAAATGGGAACGGGGTTCATTTTAATATCTTGTTGAAAATTTAAAATATAAATAATAATCTTTTCTTTTTTCCAGCTCCAGTGATGCTCCTAAAGCAACATCCAGGACTATCTGGTAATAACAATAAAAATTTGCATGTAACTCAGAACCAATAAGCTTTAAGGGTTTTAACTTATCTATTGTATTAAAACTTTCCCCTGCCTGAAAATATGCATTCATCCAGAAATGCCTTAAAAGAAGCGGCATATTCTTTATCCCACGCTCCACCCAGAAAAGCGGAAAGTTATAAGAAGCATTAAAAACAAAATAATTCTTTCCTTCACTTTTATAATAGGAATATGCATTTAAAGGAATCTCATATATAGAAGAAAGACGAAACAAATCAATCCCGGATATTTCAAACGGATATTCAGGCAAATCATTAAGAAGAGCTCCACCCTTAAAGTTTAATTTTAATATATGATGATTAAAAAGCGTTTTATAATATTTATTTATATTAACAAATAATAAATCCATGTCATAGGTTGACCCCAGCCATTCCTTCATCATTCTATATGTTATTCCATAAGCCCACCCTTTTTCAGGGATAATAGAATAAGCATATTGTTTTGTATTATTAAATGTAAACCCTGTAAAAAAAGAATTGTAATAAGTCTCATGTTCCCTATCAATTTCTGTTAATTTATAATAAGAAAGACCAGAATGAAGGGCTATTCTATTTATAAATTTATTCTTAAAATATACAAGCCTGCCTTCTATTGTATCTCTCCTTGCAACATCCTGAATTTCACCTGTATAATAAGAAGCAGCACTTACATTATAATCCACTTTATTTCTAAACATATTAAAATAAAGCCAGCCGCCCCATTTTTTTAAATTAGAATTATAATCCACCTGTAGTATTAAATTATTTCTCATAAGAACATCTGCAAACATAACTCCAAATCCACCCAGATATGAACCACAAGCAGAAACATAACCAAATACAGGCATAACCGTAGTAAAAAAATTTCCAAAAATTGAAAAATCTTTTTCATCTGTAATTTCAACTGGTTTATAATCAATTGCTTTTTCTGATTTAAAAAAATTACTGAAATTTGTTTTTTCATTATAAGAAACCATGACTTTCTGTAATTCATTTTCTTTTAACATGGCAGGAATGAAACCATTAGATTTATAATAAACAGTATAATACTTATCATTGTATTTTATAAATCGCATGGAACCTGAAATAAAATCTGTCAGCCTGTAAAAAGCCTTTTCATTTATAATATATTGATAAAAATTAAACCTTGAGTTGTAATCTGAAACAAAATACAATTTCTGTTCATGTTCTGAATAAAAAAGCGACATTTCTATAGATGAATTATGTGTTATACGTTTTAATTTCTCGAGCTTTATATTGTAATGATAAATATCAATGAAATCCTTTTTCTTTTTACCAATAAAATAAAACTCATTATCACAATTAAAAGAAAAGTCATAAGCCAGATCATATTTATCCAGTTTTAATACAGGCTTGAGCTTTCCATTCTTTAAATTCATTATTTGCACACATTTCTCATTATTTTTAATCTGTATAATTAAAGCCTTATCTCCCCTGAGTGCTATATCAAGAACTCGTTTTAAATTATGAAAAATTTCCAAATCCCTTGTTTTTAAATCATATTTATAAAAAGTTAAATATTGATTTACATTATCATACAGTTTTAAACCAATAAAATATAAAAAATCATCTTTAACAATTACCTTTGTTATCAGCATATCTTCTATTATTATATCCATTTTCATGGTTTTAAGATTGTATTTATAAATGCCATATCCTGTATGAGGAGAATACCCGGAAAAATAAAGATTGTTTTTAAAACAAGCAAGGTTAAAAATATTCCAGAACCCTTCTATGTTTTTTAGTACAACCGGTACTGTGGGCTGTTTAATCTGTATAATTTCTTTTTTATATTGTTTCTTAATAGTTTCAATCCATTCATCATAGTGGTTATAATAGCTTATCCCTGAAGAGTTTTTAACAAGTCCATTTAAAGGAAAACATGTTCCAACAGACCATGCAGATGCTGAACAACTGGATGAAAAAAACCCAGGTATAGCACTAAAACAACCTGCATTATCATAATAAGCCTCCAGTACTTTTTTTTCTGAAATTTTATCAAGTAAATAATAATGAAAGCTTCCACCCCATATATAAGGCCCATAGCCTGAAGGTATCTTATTTAAAAAAGTACTAATCTCATCAATGGAAGGAATATTATCCTCATAAATAGCTGTTCTTAAAATCATATCCTTATATGAACTTCTGGCTCTACCCATTGGAGTATAAATTGTTTCCATACTAACTGCAAGACCTTCAATTGATGAGATGGGTAACAAAAGATTAGGTGAAGAATATTTTATTCCTAACTGCTGACACAACCTGAAGACATCCTGAGCCTGATTTAAATGCAATATATGAGTATATTCATGAACAATCAATTCCTCCACCCAGTTATAATAATTTAATAAAGAAATCTGGGTAAGAAGTTCAGGGGGAACGTCATATACAATAATAATATTATCAGGAAGTAAGGTTGCCATACCATTTGCAAGGTCTGTAATATCAAGCAGAATAATATATGTGTGAATATCATTAATATAAAATTTATGAAAAAGCTGATTATGAACATTCTGGGCAACAGTTATAATCTCTTTTGCTTTAGCTTTGTCAGAATAATAAAGAATTGTAAAATGATGTGAGCTTATTTCTTTATAATCCTTATCTGAAGGTAAGCGGAGTGAATACAGAGAGGGTGCAAATAAGAATATCCAGAAAACCAGTAGTAATTTATTATTAATTTTCATAAGTATATGATAATATATTGCTCAATACTTAATTGTCAAAAAATATTACACCTTGAATTTTTTTAAAATGTGTTTATATATAAAGCAGATAAAAAAAAAGAGGTTATTACAATGAGAATGGATAAATTTACAATAAAAGTTCAGGATGCACTTGAGAGAACACAAAAACTGGCAGATAAAAAAAGCCATCAGGAGATAGATGTTACTCATTTTGCTTATGTTTTGTTTGATGATACAGAAAGTATAGCAATCCCTATATTACAAAAAATGGGCATTAATATTGATTATCTAAAACAACTGCTTGAAGAAGAAATTGATAAAAAACCAAAAGTACAAGGTGTAACTTCCCAATTATATATTTCTCCAAAATTAAAGGAAGTGCTGGATGAGGCAGAAAAAGAAGCTTTTAAATTTAAGGATGAATATATCAGCATAGAGCATGTACTTCTTGCACTTGAAAAAGTCCCATCCCCAGCAGCAGATATTCTTCACAGGGCAGGTTTAAAACGGGAAGCACTGTTAAAAGCCTTAACAGAGATAAGAGGAGATCAGCGGGTAACAGACCAGACTCCTGAAGAAAAATATCAAGCTTTAAAAAAATACAGTATTGACCTTACGGAAAAATCCAAAAAAGGTAAACTTGACCCTGTTATTGGCAGAGATGATGAAATAAGGCGTGTAATGCAGGTCTTATGCAGGAGAACAAAAAATAATCCTGTTCTTATTGGTGAGCCAGGTGTGGGGAAAACAGCCATTGTTGATGGCCTGGCGCAGAGAATTGTAAATGGTGATGTTCCTGATATTTTAAAAAATAAAAAATTAATTGCTCTTGATATAGGAGCCCTTATTGCAGGGGCTAAATTCAGGGGAGAATTTGAGGAACGCCTTAAAGCTGTACTTAAAGAAGTTACACGCTCATCCGGGGAAATCATTCTTTTTATTGATGAACTACATACTGTAGTAGGAGCAGGCGCTGCAGAAGGATCAGTAGATGCATCCAATATGTTAAAGCCTGCCCTGGCAAGAGGGGAACTCAAGTGCATTGGTGCTACAACTTTAAAGGAGTATAAAAAATACATTGAAAAAGATGCTGCCCTTGAAAGACGATTTCAGCCTGTACCAGTCAGGGAGCCTAATGAAGAAGATACTATTGCGATTTTACGGGGATTAAAAGAAAAATATGAAATCCATCATGGTGTTAAAATCACGGATTCAGCTTTAGTTGCTGCATCCATTCTTTCACACAGATATATAAGTGACCGTTTTCTCCCGGATAAGGCCATTGATCTGGTTGATGAAGCAGCCAGTAAATTAAGAATAGAAATTGACAGCATGCCCCAGGAATTAGATGAGATTGAAAGAAAAATAATACAGTTAACCATAGAAAAACAAGCTTTAAAAAAAGAAAAAGATGAAGCATCAGTTGAGCGTCTCCTGAAAATCGAGAAACAATTAGCTGATCTGAATGAAAGCAAGAAAGGGATGAAAGTACAATGGGAAATGGAAAAAGAAATAATTACGGATATCAGAAAAACAAAAGAAAAGATTGACCAGAAAAAAATAGAGGAGCAGAATGCTGAAAGAACAGGAGATTTAAATAAAGTAGCTGAAATTCGTTATGGTAAACTTGTTGAACTAAAAAAGCAGCTTGAAGCCTTATATAAGAAACTCCATAACATTCAGAAAAATAAAAAAATGTTAAAGGAAGAAGTTGAAGAAGAGGATATTGCAGAGATTATTTCTAAATGGACAGGGATACCTGTTACAAAACTTCTACAGGGTGAAGTGGACAAACTTCTTCAAATGGAAAAAAAATTAACTGAAAGAGTTATTGGTCAGGAAAAAGCTATAAGCTCCATTTCTAATGCCATCAGAAGGGCACGGGCAGGAATCCAGGAACCAAACCGACCAATTGGATCATTTATATTTTTAGGCTCAACTGGAATTGGAAAAACTGAGCTTTCCAAAGCTTTAGCTGAATTTCTTTTTGATAATGAAAAAGCCATGATAAGAGTTGATATGAGTGAATTTATGGAAAAACATTCTGTAGCAAGATTAATCGGTGCCCCGCCAGGATATGTAGGGTATGAAGAAGGAGGATATTTAACTGAAGCCGTACGCCTGAGACCTTATAGTGTAATCTTATTTGATGAAATTGAAAAAGCTCATCCGGATGTTTTTAATATACTCCTTCAAATCCTTGATGACGGCAGGCTGACAGATGGACAGGGAAGAACAGTTGATTTTAAAAACACTGTTATTATTATGACATCCAACCTTGGAGGCAAAAAAATACTTGAACTGAATGAAGCAGGAAAAAAGCAGGAGGAAATCGAGAAGCAAATAAAAGGCATGTTAAAAGACTATTTCCGACCTGAATTCCTCAACCGAATAGATGAAATTATAGTCTTTAAATATTTAACAAAAGATGATTTACTGAAAATAGTAGATATTCTTATTGAACATTTAAATAAAAATCTTAAACAGAAAAAAATCATATCAGAATGCACTCAAAAAGCTAAGGAATATTTAATTAACCATGGGTATGATGCTAATTTCGGTGCCAGACCATTGAAAAGAATCATTCAAAAAGACATATTAAATGGTCTTGCTGTAAAAATATTATCAGGTGAACTTAAAGAAAATGATAAAGTTGTTATAGATTATGATAAAAATAAAGGATTGGTATTTCATAAAAAATAGCCTTCCTATACACTTCCTGTATAAAGTTTATACATTTTACATTCAGCTTAAAAAAATATTTAAAAAAATTAATATATAATGTAAAATCATCATTTTTGGGTTTAAAAATCTCTATAAAATAAATAATATGGCATAAATATTGCTAATTTATTTAATAGAATGAAAAAATTATCTACCTTTTTAATACTGGCTTTGATATTAATATTTTTATCTTTTATTAACCTAAAAGCAGAAGAAGGGGAAGGAGGGGTTACTCTTCCTATTTTAAATTACATTGCAGGGACCAGAGCTTTAGGAATTGGCACAGCTTATACAGCCCTGAGTGATGAAATAACATCCTTATACTGGAATCCTGCTGGTTTAGCACGGCTAAGAAGACAGCAGGTTTATGTAATGTATGAAAGATTATATGAAGGCAGTAATTACTGGTTTGCCGGGTATTCTGCTCCTTTTTATGGGATTGGTGTATTTGGAGTTGGGTTAATATTTCTTACTTCCGGTGATATTGTCGGCACAGGACCTAATCAGGAAGATCTGGGTATTTATAGTGATACACAGGCAATGGTCATTATTGCTTACGGCACTCCAATTCATAACCTAAAAAACTTTAAATCCAGGCATTTAAAATTCTTAGATCTAGGTATAAATATGAAATTAGTAAAACATTCCATATATAAATATACATCTTATGGTATTGCTTTTGATATTGGGTCTCGTTATGTTCCATCTAAAACAACAAAAATATTAAGAGACTTTATTTTCGGACTTGTCATTCAGAATGTTTTACCACCTGCTAATAAACTATCAAGTGAACGCGAATGGTATCCTTTAAAAACAAAACTGGGTATCTGTTATAGAACACTATATGATACCCTGTTTCTTACCATGGATATCAGTCAAATATTATTCCGTAAACAATCACCTGAAGTTAATTTTGGAATTGAATACGTTGCTATGAGAATGTTCAGGTTAAGAACAGGATATAAAAATGGAATATCTTTTGGAATGGGAATGGAAATAGAAGACTTTATATTTGATTATGGTCTTAATTATAATTTTGATATTGGGACGGTTCACCAATTTTCTGCTTCTTTTAAATTTGGGAAACCATGTTACCGGTAATTTAATTTAGAAGTTATAATACTGCATTTGCTTAGTAAACCCTGCAAATCCATCCTGCTCTGGTTTAAATTTTTTATAATTATCACCATAATGAGTTAAAAACATCTTTTTCTTTGTATCCGTAGGCAACTGCTTTAATTCATCTAATCCAGCATGCACACCGCCTGTATATAACTGGCAGTCATGAAAAATACATTCAATGTTCCAGTACTTCTGACAAAAATCTATATAATCCTTGTCATACCTCATATCACATGTAAAAAGGATTCTCTCATCAATAAGAACTCCTATACTCCAGAAACTATCCTTCCATGAAAGTGCATTATCAGGAATATGCATAGTTCTTATCAATTTTATATTTATTTTGCCAATATTATATTCATAAAGCTCCCGTTCATATCCTTTTAATTTTACAGGATAAAGGATATCAACATAAAAACCAAACCCTGCATATCCTTTTTTAGTTTTCATATTAAAACCTGAACCGCCTTTTAATGAATAATTCCATAGTATTTTAGCATATTTTTTTGTTATAATAAGCTTTGTTTTTGATGCTTTAATAAATTTATTCATCAGAAGAACCTCTTCAAGTCCCCCAATATGATCAGCATGTGAATGAGTAATAATCCAGTTCTCAACATCCATAACAGACGACCCAATCGAATGCAGTGCCTGAGGAGTTTTTGTGCCGCAGTCAATAACAACATGGTCATTTCCTTTTATAACAGCAAAATTAGTTTGATTATTAATTTTTGAGAAAGCAGACCCCACACCAATAAAAAAAACAGATAAACATCCATCATTTTTTAATTTAAGCTTGTTGTTGGATAACTTTTTAATTTTATACTTCATAAAACATCCTTAAATTCGTATAACTTATTATCGGTTAGGGGATTGTAATAATTAAATAAAAAATCTATTCCACAGGGTAAGTTTTCATTAAATCTTTTATATATTTATATTCCTTATCAAATTTAATCTTTTCTTTCTCCGTGAAATAATAAGCATGCAGGCATATTTCCTGTAAAATAATTTTATATCTTATCTGTAAAATCCTGTATTCCACTAAAGAAGCATACTGGGAAGTATTTTTATTAAATTTTTTTATTTTATATTCACTGGCACTGAGAACATACTGCTCAGGATACTCCTCCCGTTTCTTTTTTAATTGTGTAATAAAATCATTTTTTTCCTGTATATTAGCTGCAAAATAAGCAAATGTGCTTTTTCCCTTGTTACGGATATTGCTTAATACAGCACCTGACCCCCAGACTCCTCCTACCAGGGACTTGCCATAATTAAAACTCTGAATTGTTAACTGAATTACAACTGCCTCTAAATAATTTTCATAAGGAGTCTTATTCTTATCATACTGAAATTTATCAATTTCATTACAAATATTCTCATAAGTTAGTTTATGGAAATCAATACTTTTAAAATAACTGCTTTTATAAGGAAATTGCTCCTGAAAAGCTCTCTTTAAATTGCCAAAAAATTTAATGTTTTCTTTTATAATTTTAAAAACACTTCCTAAAGAATATTCCCTGAATAAATCTTTTAACAGATTTGAACCGTGAATATATTTGTTTTCCGGAGTATAAAGACCGTCAGGCAGATACCAAAGTAAGCAATTCATTTTTTTTAATGTTATTGCCAACTTTATTTTTTTAAACATTTTTTCTTTAACCTTTCCTTTCTTTTGATGATATCATCAATTTCTGTTGTAAAAATTTTGCCATACATTTTTGATAAGCATTCTACCCTACTTTCTGCATTTTTTAGAATCTCCAATGCTTTCTCATGCTCTTTTAAATTATGCTCATAAACTTTACTTAATTCAACATACGGGAAATAATCAAATTCAGGTGATTCTGTTATGATCTTATTTAAAAATTCTATCATCTGTTTATAATTCCTTTGTTTTTTATAATGATGATATAATTGCCGTAAAGTTATTAACCTGTTATCTTTGTTTTTCTCATAACTGAAATGCAAAAGATCAAGTGAGATGTCTTTATTAACTTCATATAAAAGAGAAGCCATACTGTTATAATTTATCTGTTCAGGAAAACTTTTATTTAAAATTAATTTTAAATTCTGTATTTGAACAATTAAAAGCCCCAGCATTGAAAACACATCCATAAGATTATGATAAAAAATTTTCTCTAAGATATAAGCATTATGTGTTTTTAAATAATTCCTGTAATATTCAGGGATAAGACAACCAGGAATATCTTCTGCGGTTCGTTTTAATTTTAATATATTCTTTTCCATGCTGCCTAAATTAAATTCAGCAAAAACATTTTTCCACATTCTTCTGCTTGTATGAAGAAGGTCAAAATGATATAAATTATCCAGAGTAAATGCAAACCTTCTTGATAAAATAAATCGATTCTTTAATACATAAAAATCAAAGCATTTACCATTATAAGAAATCAAATGCGATCTCTCTTTAAAAAAATCTTCAAGTATATATAACAATCCTTTTTCATTAATAAAATCTTCAATGAAATACTGCTGGATTACAAATTCTTTTTTCTTATTAAAAAACCCTAACCCGATTAAAAAGACCATATTACCAGCTCCGGATGAAAGACCGGTTGATTCAACATCAAAAAAAAGCAGTTTATCAAAATGAAATTTTTTTAAATATTCATTTTTTCCAAGGATAGAAAAAAGCTCATTAAAATCATCAAGAAAATTATAAATATTCTTTATTTTAACAATGCCTATGTCAGTGTCTTCAGGGTAAATATTTTCAACTTTAAAAACCTTTTTAAATGGAGTTTCAATAAATTCCCCATGTGGAAAAACCTTTAATATGGAAGAAGGTTTATCAATCTTTTTTGCTTTAATCTCTGAAGCTTTTTTTAATATTCCAAGCCTTTTTAATTCTTCAAGAGTAATTTTTTTCATCTCTAATGGTTCTGACATAATGAATCCCTTGTAACAATAATAATATCAATAGAAAAAATGTCAACAATTTAGAATAAATCTTGGGGTCAGACCTGACCCCAAAATTTTTATTGACATTAAAATATTTTATTATAAATTCTTTACTAACTTTACCAACTTAATAAACCTTTTGGAGGTGTATTATGTTAAAAAGCAAATGGGAAAATTTCTTTTTAGTTATTATTATTTTTTCTATTATTCAATTATTTTTAGAAGAATTCGCTGCTATTGGAAACTGGCTTGTTTCCACACGTCATATCCTGATTTATATTGGTTTTGCATTTGATTTAATTTTTACCATTGAATTTATAATTCGTTTAATTGTATCCTCCAAAAAAGGTAGTATAGGCATTTATCTTAAATATCAAAGAGGCTGGATAGACTTCCTTGCATCTGTTCCTATTTTAATATTCTATTCTGGACCAATGGTATATTATATATCCAAAATTGTTCAGGTTACTATGGTAAGCCAGCTTGTTACTTTTAAAACATTAAAATTAATCCGTATCATCCGCATCATCCGTATTTCCCGAATTTTACGACTTCTTAGAATTTTAAAAATATTTGGAAAAATCTCAAAATCTGCTGCTAATATGGTAAAGCATCATGTTGCTACAGTTGCTACAACTGCACTTTCCTCATTAATTATTGGTCTTTTTTTAATCCACTTGTTGTTCTCTTTACTGGGATGGCCTGGACTGGAATTTTTCGGCATGCAGAGAAGCAAACAATATTCTAAAATGATTGATAAAGCAGTTGTACTGGCTGGACAATTTAATATAGAAATCAATCAGTCTTTGAACTTAATGTTTGCTACAGATAAAAGGGTACTCAACTTAACACATAATCAGCAGGATATTATTAAAAAATATGAGCTGGATGAAATGCTATCCCGGTATGATTTAAATGACCTTATGGTTATAGAAAAAGATACAATAAGTTTGTGGTTTGAAGTATCTGATATTAATAAGTACATTGCAAAAACTAATATTGAAATATTCCTGCTGGTATTATTTATCTTAGCAGGAATACTATTTTTTTACTCACGACATTTTGTCAGGTATATTGCCCTGCCTCTTGATGCAGTTGGACAAAAAATTACAGACCCATCTTATTCACCAAAGCTTGATATCAAAGAAGCTTATAAAGAAGATGAGGTATATCAAATTTTAAATAATCTGGGTAAAAAAGATACCTCAGTTGGTGGATATTAGCCCCATGGTTTAATAACATCTTTAAATGTGCGGTGTTCCTTATTTATCTGCAATGTTTCATCATATTTCTGGTAAATTATTAAGAAACATAATAACTGTAACAATGATATTGCTCCATAAAAAATCAAAAATATTCCTGCAACAGTAAAAGCCATAATAATAAATAATGAAGTAATAAGTATGCCTACTAAAATGCAATATAAAACATTATCTGCTACTAATAAAAATGATTGGTAAAGCGCTCTGAAAGGAGATAATTTTTTTGTTAAAACCAGGGGGATAATATAAATCTGCATAAGATAAAAAATAGCTGCCAGCCATAAAATAAACCCTGTAAGTATTAAACCAACTAACGGTATCTTTGGTGTTAAAATTTTCCAGTAAAAATATATGTTATAATAAAAAAATAAAGATATAAATGCCATTACAAGCATAAGAAAAATACTTTGAAAAAAATATTTAAAAACACCTTTAAAAAACACAGATATTTTTATTAATTTAGTGGATTCAAATTTAGGGAACAGACTTAATTTTTTTGAAGATGCGGACTGGCTTACAATCTGTAAAACATAATGGAAAGCACCCAGTGAAACAGGAGAATAATTTATAACAATAAACAATAAAATAAAGTACACAGGATAAAACATTTTGGAATATACCAGTACAAATACTGTATAGAGAAATGGAATATTAAAAAAAAACCACAAAATGGAAATAAACATAAATCTGAATACATAGTCCAGAAAAGTCCATATAAAATGTTTCATCAGGTCTTTAAAATAACGTTCCTTCATACCCAATTTTTTACTTTATCCAAAAATTTATATCCTTTTTTAATTGTAATAGGGCTCATCCTTAATATCTGCTCGGAATAATGCCTGAAGCTATGATTGGGGGTTAGTGTCTTATATTTTGAATAAATAATAAAAGGGACTTCTTCATCAATGTGCGTTCTGAGCTTTATAGGGGTTGGGTGATCAGGGATGAGAATAATATTAAACTTTTTCCTGCTTTTAAGGAGTGGTCTAACAATACACTGATCAATTTTTTCTATAGCCTTTTTTTTCTCCTGAAAATCCCCTTTATGACCTGCTTCGTCTGTAGCTTCAATATGAAGATATATAAAGTCATATTTATCAATATTTTTTAAAGCATACTTTGCTTTATTTTTATAATTTGTATTAAAATCACCAGTAATACCCGGGACATTTATAACATCCATCTTTAAAAATTTTGCTATACCTCGAATTATATCAACAGCAGAAATAACAGCACCTTTTAAATGATGTCTCTTATAAAAGGAATCCCCGCATTTAACATGCCCTTGCCCCCACAGCCATATTGAATTAGCCTTTAGATTCTTTTTTTTCAAATATGCAGAATTATTTAAAACTATACCTGCCTCATGCATAATATTTCTAATAAGGGCACTATCTTTTCCACAGGGTAAATAAGGCTGAATTTTCCTGCCTAAAATATTATGAGGCGGTTCTGTTTGTAATTTCAAATTGCTTTTATTAATAATAACTATATTTCTATAACTGACACCATGGTAGAAAATAATGCTGTTATCAAAATGATTATTTAAAAGTTTAATTAATTCCCCGGCATCTTTGTTTTTAATATCCCCGCCTGTATAGTCAACCATTAAATCATTTTTTATGAATACAAAATTAGCTCTAAAAGCTGTCTGATTTTTATTTAATTTAATATCCCTTGCCAGTGCTTCTATTGCTCCCCTTCCCATTATAAAGGAACGCGGATTTACTCCCAGAAGACTTAAATTAGCTACATCGCTTCCAGGTGACATGTTATTTGGAATAGTTTTAACAGTACCTGTTAATCCATTTTGTAACAAGGTATCTATATAAGGAATGTTTGCTTCATCTAAAGGAGTCTTTTTAATTTTTTTTTTCAGACAGAAGTCAGTTAATCCATCAGGAATGACCATTATATATTTCATAAGTAATAAACCCTAAATATTATCTTTAAGAAATAAAACCTTGTTAATCCAGTTTTCCATTAACTGAAAAACCAGCTCTTTATTTTTTTCAATAGAAAGCGAATGATAAAAATCTTTTAAAATATTAATTTCCTTTACCCTGGAATTTAAATTATTAAATAATTCTTTAACACTATTTACATCAATCAACAAATCATTTTCAGCCTGTAAAATATATACAGGCAAATTTACATTAGATGCAATTTTATTTAATTTTTTTATAGCATCAATCATAGCAAAATAAAATTTTCCTGTAACAGTTTTCACATCCAGTTCATCATGCTGTAATTTGCTCTGCATTTTATAATCACGCGTCATCATTTCTTTTGTAAATGGCAGATCATACTGATAAAATTTATTAAAAAGAGTGTTAATTAATGCATTAAACATTTTCTGCAATTGAATATTGTATTTAATTTTTGCTGCAGGAGATAAAAGGATCAAGCCATCTAAAAAATCCTGGTAATGAGAAGCAAAGTGTACACCCACAACACCACCTGTATCTTCACCTATTAAGAATCTTCTATTATTAGGAAACTCAATTTTACTTAATTGCAAAATAGATAAAGTTTCATTTACATAGGTATTAAAACTTTCAATATGTCCTTTAAACTTATGGCTTTTTCCAAATCCTGTAAAATCAAAAGCATAAATATTATATTTTCTCTTCTGAAAATATTTTGCCATGTATTCATACCGCAGGCTGTGAGCACCCAGACCATGTAAAAGAATTAGAACAGGCATGTCTTTCTTTCCATTCCAGAACCTGAAAAATATTTGTGTGCCATCTTTCTTTCTTAAAAATTTTGTAATAAATTCCTGAGTCATAAAAACCTCTTTAAATTAAACTGATTTCCTCATTAAAGCCCAGCATAAAATTCATATTCTGTATTGCCTGTCCTGCTCCGCCTTTGATACGATTATCAATAGCATTTAAAATAATCAAAGTTTCTGTCCTTTTATTTATTTCGGAAAAAATAAGACAATTATTAGTATTTACAACATCTTTTATTTGAGGTATATCCTGAAATATTTTTATAAAACATGATTGACTGTAATATTCTTTATAAATAGAACAAATATCATTATTATTAAAATTATTAAATTCTTTTTTTAGTTTAAGATAAATTGTATTATATATTCCATTCTCCATGCAAGCTATCTGAGGCACAAAATTTACTTTTATGTTTTTTTTATTTTCATTAAAAAAATTTAACTGCTCTTCTATTTCAGGTGTATGCTGATGCTCAGTAATTTTATATGGGATAATATTATTAAAAGCATCTAAAAATAAATTTTTCCCTGGCACATAGTTTTTTCCAGCACCTGAAACTCCGGAAAGAGAAGTAATATTAATAGAGTCCAGTTGAATAATATCTTTCTTTATTAAGGGGTATAATGATAAAAGTATACCTGTTGGGTAACACCCTGGATTGGCAACTAATAATGAATTTTTTATTTGGTCTTTATATATTTCTGTTAAACCATAAATACTTTTTGATACCAATTCTTTTACATTGTGTTTTGCCTTATACCATTTCTCATATTCTGATATATTTTTTATCCTAAAATCACCGCTTAAATCTATTATTTTTATTTTTTCATTATATAATTTCTGAACATATTTCATAGCTTTTGTATGAGGCTTTGCTATAAAAACAAGATCCAAATTTTTTTTAATAAAGTCAGGAGAATATTTATCCAATTTTCGATTTTTTAAATCATCATCCAAATTTTTATGAAATTTAAATATCGGGTCTCCTGGATTGTACTCAGAATCAATATATTTTAAATTTATAAAAGGATGATGGATTAAATATTTCAGTAAATACCCTGCCAATAAACTTGTTCCGCCAACAATTCCAATATTATATTTCTGTTTCTCCATACAACTCCTTACTATAATACTCTTTATTTGAAAATCAATAAAAAAACCAAAAGGATTTACTGATTGGTACCACGAATTTTTTAAAAAATCTTACCTGATGTTTCTGAATTAGGATTTCCAAATTTACATACTGGACATTTTTTTATTATTTTTCCTCAAACATATTCCTTTATATCATTATATTCCCACAAAATAATATTCTTTTTCTTTTTATATATTTCTTTAGCTCTATCTGTAAAATCAGATTTTGATATAATAATATATTTATCTGCTTTTATCTTTTTTATTAAATTTTCAATTTCTTTTTCACCGGTCATTTTCTTTTTCCATTTCCATTCAAAAACCCATATCTTATGATTTTCAGCTATAAGGTCAATTTCCTGCCCTTCTTTTGTTAGATAATTCTTTTTTATTGTCTTAAATTCCGGAATTTTCTCTCCCTTTATACTTTTCCCCATATTTTCAGAAACAAAATAGTATAATTCAAATTCCTTGGTTTTTCCTATCTCTGTTGATAGAATATTATACTTTCGGTCTAATTCATCTATTAAATTTTTTATATCATAATATCCTGCATTTTCAGAAATATCAATATTCATCCTGTTTACTGCTATCCATAGTTTTAATAAAGGGTCATTAAAATAGTACTTTTTATTCTCTTTTTTTATTATAAGGTCAACTTCCTCAAGCCATCTTAAATAATCAGATGCTGTCTGTGAAGTGATGTTCAAGTCTTCTGCTGCTTCAGAATTAGTTATTTCTCCTTTCTCAGAAAGCAGATCAAGTATTGTTTTTAAAACTCCTAATCCTCTTGCTTTCTGGAGAGAGATATCATAAATATATTTTAAATATTCATAAATTTCACCCTTTTTGGATATCAACTCGATTAAAAAGGCTGTTTGGATCTCTCTTTCATTAATTTCCCTATTAAAAAGCTTATTTATAATATTTAGTCTCTTGCATATACTTTCCATGTAAAAAATATGACCATAGGTTAATTTAAATATTAATGATTTTAATCTGTTAGTAATATTTATCTCCTTTAATAGTCTATTTATTAATTTATATGAATCTTTTTTAGAGAAAGGTGTAAGAGGTATTCGTTTTGCCTGTAGAAACATAGGACTTTTTGATTCTGAAATCATACCTGAAATGAGATGTATCATGGAACCTGAAAAGATATATAAAATATTTTTTTGCATCTGAATATAAGAGCGAAAAATACTGAATATATTTCTTGTTTCCCTGAAATTTTTTAAGAGAAGAATACTTTGGAATTCATCAATAATAATTACCAATTTCTTTGATATTTCTAAAGAGATATTTTCTGGCAGGGAAAAAGCTATTTTTATTAGTGTTTCTCTATCCGGCCTTCTTCTGGAATATTCATTGTAAAATTGTTCAAGTAATCTAAAAGTTTTCTTTTGAAATGCTGATTTCCTTTCAATCAATATTTCTGGTCTGTAGGTTTCTTCATTATATTTATCAAGTACCCAGTTTAATATTGTCAGAATATAGTTCAAAGCAAACTTTTCAGGGGTTGTGCAAATTTTTTCAAAATCCATATATATCGGAATTACATCTGTTTCTTTCTTTTTTAAATCAAATATCAAATGTTTTAAAAGCATGGTCTTTCCTATTCTTCTTAATCCCCAGACAGCTATATTTTGCGGCAATTCTGTTTTAAATTCGTTAATATAATATTTTATAGTTTTAAGTTCCATCTCTCTGCCCACAAATCTTTTTCTTAATTCAACAGGATAAAAATATTCTAACATTTTTCCTCCTAATTTATCAGGTCAATAGACCTTACAGATAAATATACCTGTATTAATTTATTTGTCAAGTCAATTTAAAAAAAGATAGATAACAATTAACACATACCCTAATGAGTATACTTACCAGCATTTATAGCTTTCTGCCTGTAAGATATATTTTTACATCTCATTATTTAACATTTAAAATAACAGGGGAAAAAGGGGACGGTTCTATTTTTTAAAAAAACAGAACCGTCCCTTTTTTTTATGTATTGTTCATGATGAAGGAATTAATTCTTTAGAATTTTATAAAAGACTTATAAAAGACTAAAGTCTTAACTCCTACACTACAATTTTAGAAAATCTAAAATATTATTTTATTTTAATCCATCGCCCATTAAGAGAATAGCCTTCTTTATTTTTTATAAATTTTCCAATTACAATTATATTTTTATCCAGTATTTTCCCAAGTTCACTAAAATCTTCATTTAAATTAACCATGATAATAATATAATTATCCTGAATTGTTATCCATTTTCCTATTGAACTTTCCTCTACAATTTTCCCCTGTATCTTAACATACTGATTTAAATAATTTTCAGGATATTTTTTAATCTGCAGAACAGGTGTGAATTCCTTAATAATTATTTTACTTCCATATTCTTTTTTTGAACAAGAAATCAAAAAAAGAACAAAACAAATGACTAATACTTTTTTCATGTCCATTAAAATAAGTATAAAATTCAACAAGTCAATATAAAAAATTACCCTAAACCCTCCCCTACCTATTTTTTCACACCTTCTGTCCTATTACCAATCCACATACCCAAAAAAATTTGACTATAAAATATAATGCAATATCTTAATAAATCTATGGAAGAAATGGAAATGATTTTGTTTATTTGTACAGGAAATACATGCAGAAGTGCTATGGCAGAAGTATATTTTAATTACAAAATTAAAAAACTAAAAAATTACCCATATTATGCGGAATCAGCAGGTATTTATGGAACAGACTACAATAAAATGTCGGGGTCTGCCTCTGAAATATTAATCAAAAATAATATTGAAGTGCCGCCTGCTTTTCATTCATCATCCATATCAAAGGTCTTGTTAAAAAAAAGCAAGTATATTTTTGTAATGGAGCAAATGCATAAGGATTTTATTTTAACCCATTTCCCTGAAAATAATCAAAAACTTTTTTCCCTGACCGAATCAACAGGACAAACAGAAGATATCCATGACCCGATTGGTACTGATTTAAACTTTTATCAGGAAACCTTTGATAAAATTAAATATAATATTGATAACCTGATTATTAAATTAAAAAACAAATTGTTTGAAAAAAATTTAATTAAAAGTACAGATTAACATATGGAGTAAAACATGAACTATTTAAAGGAATTTGACAAAGAAATTGCTCAAGCAATATATGATGAAACTGAAAAACAGCACAGTAAACTACAGCTTATTGCTTCAGAAAATTTTGTCTCAGAGGCAGTTCTTGAAGCTTGTGGCTCTATTATGACAAATAAATATGCAGAAGGATATCCTGGTCACAGATATTATGCTGGCTGTGAGTTTGTAGATGTTGCAGAATCCTTAGCCATACAGAGAGCCAAACAATTATTTCACGCAGAACATGCTAATGTCCAGCCTCATTCCGGTTCACAGGCTAATATGGCTGTTTACATGGCGGTTTTAAAACCAGGAGATAAAATGTTAGGTATGAACCTCTCCCATGGCGGGCACCTGACTCATGGAAGTCCTGTAAATTTTTCCGGGAAATTATTTGATGTTTATTTTTATGGACTTAATAAAAACACTGGAATGATTGATTATGATGAACTTGAAAGCTTAGCTTTTAAACATAAACCAAAAATGATTATAGCTGGAGCATCAGCTTATCCACGTATCATTGATTTTAAAAAATTCCAGCAGGTTGCTAAAAAGGTAAATGCTTATTTAACCGTTGATATAGCCCATATTGCAGGACTGGTAGTAACCGGGGAACACCCTTCACCTGTTCCTTATTCTGATTTTGTAACATCAACAACTCATAAAACACTTCGCGGACCAAGAGGCGGATTAATATTATGCAGGGAAGAACATAAAAAAATTATTAATAAAACAATTTTCCCGGGTATTCAGGGAGGACCTTTGATGCATATTATTGCTGCTAAGGCTGTGGCTTTTAAAGAAGCTTTAACTTCTGAATTTAAACAATATCAAAAACAGATAATTCAAAATGCTAAAAAATTAGCTTCCTCTTTAATAGAAAAAGGATTTTGCCTGGTTTCCGGAGGTACGGATAATCACCTGATGCTTTTGGATTTAAGAAATAAAGGTATCACAGGCAAAGAAGCAGAAGAGGCTTTAGAAAAAGCAGGTATTATTGTTAATAAAAACATGGTGCCTTTTGATGATAAAACCCCAACTGTTACAAGCGGTATAAGAATTGGTACTCCTTCTATTACAACAAGAGGTATGAAGGAGGTGGATATGGAATTGATTACTGAATTTATAGATGAAGTGATAAATAATCATTCTAATGAGAATGTCTTAAAAAAAATAGAAAAAAAGGTACTTAACTTATGTGAACAATTCCCTTTATATAAAAAAAGAAGAGAGGATTTTTTAAATGTTTAAAAAAAATATTGCCGTGGATATTGATTGTGTAATTGGTGACAGTGATAAAATATTCAGAAAACACATTAATAAATATTTTGATATTAATTTAAAAAAGGAAGACATTACCCATTATTATTATGATAAAATCCTGGGAATTCCTCAAAAACAAATGGAAAAATTCTGGGATTATTTTACTGAAAAAAAACTATGGTTTGATATTCCATTATTACCACTGGCAAAGTCTAGTATTGACTATTTAAATGATAAATATGATGTCATTATTATCAGTTCAAGAGATGAAAAAATTAGAGATATTACTAAAAAATGGCTGGATAACTATAAAATAAAATATAAAAATCTGATTCTTCTTAAAAAAGCTGAAAATAAATTATCAAAAATATTACAAAAAAATATTGATTTACATGCTATAATAGAAGACAGACTTGATATTGCAAAATCTTTCAGCAAGGAAGGTATTAAAGTATTTCTGTTTAATTATCAGTGGAATCAAAATGGGAAAAAACATCTGAATAAAAATATTATCAGGGTAAATGGCTGGCGAGGGATATTAAGTTATTTATAAAACGGATTTAAAAATTTAAAGACTTAAAGATTGGGAGATTTAATTGGATTATAGAACACTAAAAAATAGTTTAACTAATATTATCACCATCCTTATATTTTTATCATCATTTACTATGCTTTTAGCTGATGAGAAAAACATCTTAACCATGGATGAAATAAAACCGGGAATGAAAGGATATGGGCTGACTGTATTTAAGGGGATTAAAGTAGAAAAATTTGAAGTTGAAATAATTTCTATATTAAAAAACATACGGCCAAGAACAGGTCTTATTCTTGTAAGACTAAAAAGTGATGTTACTGATAAAGCCGGAGTAATTGCCGGCATGAGTGGAAGTCCTATTTATATTAATAATAAACTAATCGGAGCATTGGCTTTTTCCTGGGCATTCTCAAAAGAACCTATTGCTGGTATAACACCCATTGAAGACATGCTGAAAATTTTATCTTTTAAAACGACCAATCATTCTTATAATTTTGAACCGGGCTATCATAAAGCATCACTTAAAAATAATGATCATTCTGTTAAATTAATTAAAACTCCGCTCATATTTCAGGATGCATCACAGGAACTTATCAGTACCTTTAAAAAAGACCTGCAGGAGATGAATTTTGTTCCTTTAAGCGGAGGAGGGAATGGCTCCTCTTATGAAGTACCTAATGAATTCAAGCCAGGGTCTGCAGTTGGTGTTAATTTAGTTACAGGTGATTTAAACATAAGCGGTATTGGAACTGTCACTTATATTAATAAAGATAAACTACTTATTTTCGGACATCCCATGTTTTTCAGCGGCAGTTCTGATATTCCTCTTTCTCATGCTTATATTCATACGGTTCTGCCAAGTATGTATGTTTCATTTAAAATGGGAAGTGCAACTAAAATTGCCGGCAGGATTTACCAGGATCAGCTTTCCGGTCTTGCAGGCACTTTAACTGAAAAAGCAAAAATGATCCCTGTTAATATTAATTTAAATTATTTTAAGCAGAAAGATAATTTTAATTATAATATTATCCGCAGCTATTTTTTCCTTCCAAAATTTTTAACAATGGTTATTTACAAATCCGTAGAAATGACAGGCGGGTGGCTGGAAAAAACCACACTTGATTTTACCTTTGATATTCAATTTAATAATAATAAATCCATCAAGTTAAAAAATACATTTGCCTCACTGTCCACTTCTGAAAATATTAAAAACAGTATGTTATATTTATTAAGCCCAATTAGTCATCTTATGGTTAATAAATTTGAAGATGTCCAGATCAATAGTATTAAAATCCAAATAGATATAGACAATAAAATTAAAATTGCTGAAATTGACAGTGTTAAAGCAATAAAAAAATCATATAAACCAGGGGAAACTTTAAAATTAAAAGTTAAATTTAAACCATATAAGAAAAAAACTTTTTATAAAAATATATCCATTAAATTACCCCATAACTTACCGCAAAGAAAAATAACTCTTTTTATTACATCTGACCAGGAGAGACAATTTGTAGATTATATGCTTTCCCCTTTTAAGTATCAACCTCAAAGTTTAAAACAATTAATCAAGCTTTATAATAAATTAGCTAAATCCACTGATTTATCTGTCTGGACATTTCTTAAGGATAAAAGTATAATTGCAAAAGGAGACATCATGGAAAATCTTCCTGCTTCTTATTATTCACTTCTGCAGAACTCCCTGGAAACAGGAATGGAAAGAAGCCTGATGCAGATTAAAAATAAAATACCTGTTGATTATATTGTTACAGGGTCTGCTGCTATTAGAATAGAAATAAAGAAAAAATTGCATTATAAAAAGTGATTGTAATATAAAACCGGAGGATGAAATGAAATTCAAATCACTAATAATTATTTTTCTTCAATTATTTTTTATACGTTTTCTGTTTTCTGGTGGAACATTTAACTGGGAACTGGACAATTATCATCAATTCAATAAAGGAGAATTTAATAAAATAAAATTAAGTGAAGAAGGATTTTTAACATTATCACCGGACTTTCATAAACTAGCAGAACTTGATGCTATGTTTGTCTGGGATATAAAAGAAGATAGTAAGGGGAACATATATCTTGCAACAGGAAATGATGGAATAATATATAAAATGAATAAAAAAGGGGAATTAAAGCCTTTTTTTAATACTTCCTCTATTGCTGCTTTCAAGCTGTTAATTGATAAAAATGATAATATTTATGCAGCTACCCTAACAAGAGGATTAATTTATAAAATAACTCCTGATGGAAAGGGTTCTGTTTTTAAAATTTTTGATGGTGATTATATCTGGGATATGAAATTTTATAAAAATAAAATTTTACTTGCAACAGGAACTCCTGGGTGTTTGTTTGAATTAAACTTAAATACTAAAAAACTTAATGAAATTGCATTAACAAAGGAAATGCATATTACCTGTCTGGATACTGATAAAAAAGGCAACATTTATTTTGGCACTTCAGACAAAGGAACTATTTATAAGATAAGCACAGGTGGGAATATTCGCGTTATTTATCAGACAGAACAAAAAGAAGTACATTCTCTTGTTATAGATAAAATTTCCGGTATTATTTATGCAGGGACATCTGATAAGGAATTTAATCTTATTAAAATAAAAAATAATAAAATTCAACCCTATAAGCAGGAAATACCTAAACCTAAAAATTTATTTGATGATTTAAAGGATTTTAAAAAATTAAAACCACCTGCTAATGCTGTTTATGAGATCAAAGAAAATAAATATATAAATAAAATTATAGAATCCAAAGATTCAACATTTTTAAGTCTTCTTCTTGATAATAGAACTTTATATATAGGAAGTGGTGACAATGGAAATATTTACCAGTATAAAAATAAAAAAATTGAAAAATTAGCCCAACTTGAAGAACAGCAGATTTTGTCCTTTCATCAATTAAAAAATAGAAAGATAATAATCGGAACAGGTAATATTGGCAATATATATTATCTGGATAAAAAACTTGCAGGTAAAGGAGATTATATTTCAGATATTTTTGATGCGAATGCATGGGCTTTCTGGGGAAAAATCCAGTGGGATGAAAAAACACCTCAGGGAACTGAAATCACATTTCAAACCCGCACCGGCAATGTAGAAGATATTGATGATACATGGAGTGATTGGTCCAGAAATTATGTTTACAGCAAAGGCTCACAAATTACCTCTCCTCCAGCACGATTTTTACAATTTAAAATAAATTTAGAAACTGAAAAAAAATTTAAAACTCCTGAGGTCTTTTCTGTAAAAATTCCTTATTTAATTAAAAACCGTCAACCAGAAGTACTGTCAATTAAATTTTTAAAAAAAGAAAGTAATGATAAAGCAAAAAATAAAACCGATAAAAAAAGTTTTAAAAAATATGGTTTAAAAATCTTTGAACTGAAGATTGAATGGGAAGCAAAAGATAGTGATAAAGATGAATTATTATACTCTGTTTGTTGTAAACTCCGAAATGAAAATAAATGGATTTTATTAAAAAAGGATTTATCAGAAACCAGCTATAAATTTGATACCAGGATACTGCCTGATGGGATATATTTATTTAAAATTATTGCAGATGATATACCTTCAAACAGTATATCAAACCATCTTCTGAAAGAATTAATTTCAAAACCTTTTATAATTGATAATACTCCACCTATAGTTGCATTTGATTATAAAAAAAAGAAAAAAGATGAATACATGATTTCAGGCAAGGTCAGGGACAAACTTTCATCTATTGCATCAGTATCTTTCTCAGTTGATACAAAAAAATGGATATCAGTTTTTCCAATTGATCTTATTTTTGATTCCAGGGAAGAACAATTTCAATTTCCTTATAAGTACCAGGAAGGTATTATTATTATAAAAGCAGAAGATGACGCAGGAAATATTACAACATCACATATTAAAATCTTCCGATGATTAATTGTTAAAAAAAGGGGTTAAACGTTCCGTTTTCCGTTTTCATATTTTTTATAGTAATAATCATTAATTAATTTTAAAAACGGAACGTTTGACCCCTCATTTTAAAAAAGAAGTAAAACGGTTTTTCTGGTAACAAATTAAAAAAATTAACAATACGTTATAAATAATAGTAATAAAATGAAAAATAAAAAAAGGCTTGTTTAATATTGCAAAAATACTGAAAATAAATAAATGCGATGAAGCTCCAAAAAAAGTCCACAAACGAACACTTTGTTTCATTACTTTATAATAATTTTTCTTGATTTTTGAAAAGAGAGGCTTGTTTTTATATACTTCCCAATACCCCTTATAACCTTTTATATAAGCAAAATTAACAAAAAACTGCTGACTTACCATATACCCATAATAAATAAAAGCTGGTATTCTCTTAATTTTTTTTTCTTTTTTTAATTTCAAATATTCAGTCTTTAACTCTTCTATACTTTCACTTTTATCTTCATAGCCCTCAACTGAAAACCTGATAAATTGATTTTTAAAATGGTCAAAATAAAAAATATGAATAAACATACTTAACATTGATAAAAAAGCATAGAAAAAAATCCAGCTATTGCCTCGGAACTGATAAATGTGATAGCTTATACCTAAATAAATAGCTATATATGTTACAACATCTGCAAGTCCATCAAGTGTTTTGCCAAATGTGGAACTGATTTTCTTATAACGGGCTAACTGACCATCTGCACAATCAAATATATTTGTTATCTGAAGGAAAAGAACTCCAAGAAGTAAACCATTATAATTTCCACCAGCAAAAAGGACTCCTGATATAACTCCTGTAATCATTGAAAGTAATGTATAATAATTTGGTGAAAAAGTAATGTTTTTTACCAGTAAAACAAAAAGGAAAGAAATTGGACGGATAATATACAGGTCAAACAATTCTTCAGTTTCAACTGGTTTTAATGTTTTTTTATATTCCCTTAAAAATTTTTTTATCATTTATAATTTTTTCTACATTTTTTAAATCTTCTATGTAATCAATTTCAATGGCATCAAGGTCATTAATATCAATACCATAAAAATCAATATTATCTTCTATCATTTCCTGAAAAGAAAATTCATAAAATTCATTAATTTTCTTTTCATCTCCTATTCTCTTTTCCAGTTTTTTAAATAATAAATCAACAAAATCTAAAGGAAAATACTCTATTCCAACTGATTCGCCATAAGCTTTATTAATATCCACCCATTTACCAATACTTGAGATTTTGTTATTCTCATTCATAGTCACTTTTATCTCTTCTTCTGAAAGTTCATGTTTTTTTATAGCCAGTTGTACTCCTTTCTTATTTTTTAGTAAAGGAATAATTTCAGGTGAAAAAACAATATCACTATCCAATAAAATAAAATCTTCTTTAATATAATCTTTAGCCAACAGAAGTGAAAAAGCATTATTAGTAGTTGCATAATCTTTATTATATATAAAGGTTATATCTAATTGGGGAAACTTTTTCTGTACAAATTGTTCGATATTCTCCTTTAAAAACCCTGTTACAATAAAAATTTTATTTATACCATTGTAAATTAAATTCTCTAAAGTATAGAAGAGGATTTCCTGTTCATTAACCCTTAATAAACATTTTGGTGTATTATCTGTATAAGGCTTTAAGCGAGACGCCATACCAGCAGCAAGTATTACTCCAACCATTTTTCGTTGTTATCAACTCCTTCAATTACTGCTTTGATAAGGTCAATGGCAATATCATTTTGCTCTACTGTACCAATAGTAATACGGGCTGTATTTTTTACAGCACCTTTATCAAAAAATCTTATTAAAACACCTTCTTTTTGAAGTTCGGTTTTTAAAGGCTCTAAATACTTATCAGGAATTTTTACCAGGATAAAGTTAGCTTCAGATTTAAATACTTTTAAACCAACTTTTTCAAGTTCTTTATAATACCGTTTCTTATCCTGATTCATAAGTTTAGTTATTTTTAAATAATAATTCTTAGAATCCAGTGCTGAAAAAGTTAATCGTTCTGAAATACTATTAAATCCCAGATAACGCATATTAAATTTTATAAGATCAGTAAATTTAGAACCAGCAAATCCAAAACCAATCCTAATACCTGCAAGAGCATAAAACTTGGAAAAAGTCCTTAAAACCAGGACATTATCATATTCCTTTACAAATTTCAAAGTATAATTACTGACTCCGTCATATCCCCAGTAAGCTTCATCTATTACAACATAAGAATTTGTAGATTTACTTTTTTTAATTATTTTCCTGAGATCGGATTTACTCATGGCATTCCCTGTAGGATTATTAGGTGTGCAGATTAAAATAATAGTAGGCTTTTTTTTCTTCATTAATTCTAGTATCTGAGAAACATCATACTCAAAAGCATGTTTTTTTTCTATCATATCAAAATTAATAATTTCTGCACCAACTTCTTCAGCAATTGCATTGTAATACCACCATGCCTGCTTGGCAAGAAGAATTGACTTATTTCCATTATCACCAACAAAATAAAAAACCTGTTTTAATATATCTTCTGCTCCATAACCTAAAAGTATTTTTTTTCCGGGAATGTGAAATTCTTTTTCAAGTTTATGAATAATTTTTTTTGGATATCCCCTTGAATAAGAATTAAACATCTCCAATGTTATGTTCTTTATAACTTCCTTGCACAATTCTGATGGTCCATATTGATTTTCATTTTTATCTAAATATATCACTCATTTCTCCTTGTTTTTATAAAAACTATTATATCGGGTATATATTATTTCTTTAAAAAATTTTGTCAAATTTTTTTGTTTCCCCATCCGTATTTACCAATTAACTTCACAAAAACACATCCAATAGAGTTTTCTATAGAAACCTTACCATTCTTTTTCCTGATGATCTGTAATGTTTGTGAGAACATACTTCCAACAGGAATAACCATTAGTCCATTATTATCCAATTGTTTGACAAGAGGGTCAGGAATTTCAGGAGATGCTGCCGTTACAATGATACGGTTATAGGGGGCATACTTCTCCCATCCCAGTGTACCATCACCTGTTAAAAAAAAAACATTAGAAATTCCCAGTCTTTTTAAATTCTCTTTTGCTTTTTCAACTAATTCTGGAATTCTATCCACAGTAAAAATCCTATCAGCCAGCACTGAAAGAATAGCACTCTGGTAACCAGAGCCTGTTCCGATTTCAAGAACTTTTTCATTTCCTTCCAGTTCTAAAAGCTCTGTCATTAAAGCAACCATATAAGGCTGGGATATAGTTTGCTCCTCTCCTATTGGCAGTGGATGGTCGTCATAAGCACCTTCAGATAAATCAGCACTTATGAAATTCTCACGTGGAATTTCATTCATTGCTTTTAAGACTTTTTTATCAGATATTCCTCGTGCCTTTAACTGATACTGGATCATATTTTTTCGTGCTTTTTTTAATCTTTCTTCTTTATTCATAATAAATAAATAGCCATTTAAGGCACAAATGTCAGTAAATTAAGGAATATGGAATTAAATTTAGAGAGGAGTAGAGCCTTTAGGCTCGTCTTACACGGGGCTTTAGTCCCCTACTCCAAAACTAATTACGCTTATTTCACTGACATTGGTGTCTCTGTGGCTTTTTGAAATTTTTATCTCAGAAGAGACTCGCAAACATATTTTAAAACTTCTCTTGCAATATGGCTTTTTTTCATCTTAGGAAATTCCCTGCTTTCATCTTTTGTAATAAAATAAACCTTATTATAATCAGAACCAAAGGGATTATTTTGACGATTAACTGGATTAGCAATAATAAAATCCAGCTTTTTCTTTTTTAATTTTTCCCTGGCATTTTCAATAATATTATCAGTTTCTACTGCAAATCCAACAAAAAAATTACTTTTTTGTTTTTTTCCTGAAAGACACTGTAAAATATCAATAGTTGGAAGGAGTTTGAGTTCAGATACCTTTTTCTTAATTTTCCTTTTAAACACCTTTTTTACTTTAAAATCAGACACTGCTGCTGCCATAATTAAGACTGCACTTTTTGTTATATGCTTATTTACTGCTTTATACATCTCATTAACTGTCTGAACACAGCATGCTCGAATATGACCAGGTACAGGAACAGTTATATGTCCATGAATAAGCACAACCTTATCTGAATATTTAGAAAAAACATTTGCAAGAGCTATTCCCATTTTTCCAGAGGAATAATTTCCAATATACCGGATAGGATCAATCGGCTCTTGAGTTCCCCCGGCAGTTATAATTATCTTTCTATTTTTTAATTTTTTTATTATACTATTTAGTTTCATTTTCAATAGCATGCAAAATCTTCTGAATATGGATCATCCTTCCAATACCTTTTTCACCACATGCAAGGTCACCTTCTTCAGGGTCTAAGACAATAAATTTTTCTTTCTTTTTTTTTAACCTAAAAAGATTTTCCTGAAAAAATGGATTGTTATACATTTTAGAATTCATAGATGGTGCAATAAGTATCTTGCCGGAAAATGATAAAATTAATGTTGATAATAAATCATCTGCAATTCCACCAGATGCTTTTGCAATAATGTTAGCTGTAGCCGGTGCTATAACCATAATAGAGCACTTTTCAGACAATGATATATGTGGCATTGCACTTCCACTATTTTCCTGAAACATATCAATAAAAACAGGATTATTTGATAAAATTTTAAAGGTTAAAGGACAGACAAATTCCTTTGCATTTTTTGTCATTACAACAAAAACATTAAAGCTTTTTTTTACAAGGGATCTAACCAAATCACAACTTTTATAAACAGCAATACCACCACTTATTCCTAATATAATATTTTTTTTCATCATTTTATCACTAATACAAAAATTTTAAAATATTGGATAATACAAATAACAGTACCACGCATTATACGTCATAAAATATCTTATTTATATAAAGTTTCAACTTTTTTTACAGTTTAAGGTGTCTGGTACCAATTTTTTCTTGACAATTAATTTTAAGTAACTTATATATATCTACAATTTTATATATTATATTTTTTCATGGAGAATTATAATAATGAAAAGTAAAGATATCATTATAATTGGTTCAGGTCCGGCAGGGCAAACTGCTGCTATTTATTCAGCAAGAGCAGGGTATAAAACTCTTTTAATAGAAGGCATAATGGCAGGTGGTCAATTAATGCTGACAACAGAAATAGAAAATTTCCCCGGCTTCCCAGAAGGAATAACTGGTCCTGATCTGATGAAGAAAATGAAACACCAGGCACAAAAATTCAATACAGAATTCATATCAGGAGATGTGACAAATGTAGATTTCAAAACTAACCCTTTTAAAATCCATGTTGAAAATAAAGAATATAACTCTAAAACTGTTATTATAGCTACAGGTGCTGTGGCTAAATTTCTGGACATTCCAGCAGTGCATGCTTTAAAAGGCAGAGGGGTTTCAGCCTGTGCAACCTGTGATGGATTTTTTTTTAAGGATAAAATTGTATATGTAATTGGTGGAGGTGATACAGCAGCTAAAGAAGCTCTCTTTCTAACTAATTTTGCCAGGGAAGTACATATTGTTCACAGACGGGACAAACTCCGCAGCGAAAAATACTTACAGAAAAAATTATTTAAAAATCCTAAAATTAATATTATATGGGATAGCGTAATGGAAGATGTTATGGATACACAAAAAGAAAAAGTTGAAAAAATTTTATTAAAAAATGTTAAAACCGGAGAAATAACAAAAAAATCTGCAGATGGAATTTTTATGGCTGTTGGTCATTCTCCATCAACAAATATTTTTAAAGACCATATTAAACTCAATAAAGAAGGATATATCGAAGTCAAAGATAATGTTAAAACCAGTATAAATGGAGTGTTTGCAGCAGGAGATGTTATAGACCCTGATTACAGGCAGGCTATTACATCTGCTGGTACTGGTTGTATGGCTTCTTTAGAAGCTGATAAATTTCTACAATCTCTTTAACAAAACAAATCTCTTGCTTTAAGAATTTTATTTTATATTATCAATCCGAAATGAAAATATTAAAAAGATTATTTAAATATTATTTAAAATATTTACCCAGGGTAATACTGGGAATAGTAGCTATAATTTTTATGACACAGTTTGATATCTTAAACACATTTATTGTAAAAAAATTAATTGATATCTTTTCAGAAGTAAGCACTCAGCTTTCTAATAAACAACCAATTGAATTTATTTTTTCTTACCAGCCATTAAATATTTTTTTAAAATTCAAAGGTCAAAAAGAAATATTTAACCTTGTTATCTTCATTGCAATTGTTGTATTCATTAGTATAGTTATGAAAGGCTTTTTCAGTTATATTAAAAAATACACTTTAAGTTCAGCTATTTTAAAATCATTAAGAGATATACGTCAGGATATTTATAAAAAAATCATTATTTACCGCATGAAATTTTATGATTCAAATAAAACAGGGGATTTAATGGCTAAAATAACCAATGATGTCAGCATGGTTCAGGAAACATTTAATAGCTTTATTAATATTGCTTCAGATTTTATTCAATCTGTATGCTTTCTCACATTAATGTTCTATTTAAACTGGCAGCTATCTTTTCTGATAATTATGATGTTTCCTGTTACTGGTTTCATATTAAAAAAATTTGCCATCCCAATCCGCAAGGCACAACTTAAAATAGCAGAAAATATTTCCCATATTACTTCTTTTCTACAGGAAACACTATCAGGAATTAAAGTAATAAAAATATTTGTAAAAGAAAAATATGAAACGGAAAAATTCAAAGCTCTTACTCAGGCAACTTATGCAAGAAACATGAAATCAGTCAGGCTAATTGCCATTCAAAGACCAATTAATGAATTATTAGGTATTATTGGAGTTTTAATAGTTATCCTGTTTTCCAGTTATCAGATGCTTAATGGTAAAATTGCTATTAGTGATTTTGGACGATATATTATTATTGTGACTATGATTTATAAACCTTTAAAAGGAATTGGTAAAATAAATACAGCTATTCAAAAAGCCATTGCCTCCGGGCATCGAATCTTTGAACTAATGGATGTAAATGAAAGGGAAGATGTCCTACATTATCCATCTAAAAAGAGGATACAATTTTCAAATATAAATGGTAAAGTTGAATTTAAAAAAGTTTCTTTTGAATATAAAGAAAAACAAATTGTTCTGGAAAATATCAGTTTTAAGGCTGAACCAGGAGAAATTATCGCTATTGTAGGACACAGCGGTAGCGGAAAAACTACAATTGTTAATTTAATCCCTAAGTTTTACAACTATCAAAAAGGAAAAATCCTGATTGATAATAAAGACCTGAAATATGTTGACTGCAATTCATTAAGGCAATTTATTGCTGTAGTACCTCAAGATACTTTTTTATTTTCCGGCACCATAAAAGAAAATATTGCCTATGCAAAAGAAAATGCAGCCATGGATGAAATTAAAGAAGCTGCTATGCATGCCAATGCCCATAAATTTATTATGAAACTTAAAAATAAATATAATACAGAAGTAGGTGAAAAAGGAGTACAGTTAAGTGGCGGTGAAAAACAGAGAATTTCCATTGCCAGGGCTGTCCTGAAAAATCCTAAAATTTTAATACTGGATGAGGCAACATCTGCTCTGGATACTCAGTCTGAAATCCTTGTACAGCAGGCATTAAATTATTTAATGAAGAACAGGACCACTTTTATTATTGCACACAGGTTATCTACTATTAAAAATGCTAATAAGATTCTTGTTATAGAAAATGGTCAAATTATACAAATTGGTTCACACAAGGAATTAATTAAAAAGAAAAAAGAATTATATTTCAAACTCTGCAATGCCCAGCAATTATTTAAGTGATAGGTGCCAGGTCTTCCCTTTATCACCTTTGTATTTACAAAGGTGATAAAGGGAAGACCTGGCACCTATTATTTCTTCTTACGATATTTGGGAAAAAAATCAATTTTATGAACAGGGTAAATAACAGAGGAAGCAATATTGCATAAATGAGCTGTTATTCGTTTAAAAAATCTTGTAATAAGAGCTAATACAACTGATTCATTAGCTGTAAGTTTTGACCCTGCTATTTCCTTTATAATTTCCTCACATTTCTTTTCCAATTTAAAACCATTATCAATAACATCAGAAGCCATGTCTGTATCAAATTTTTTATAAGCTTTCATTGTCATGTCTATGAGAGGAACAACTTTCAATCCAATATCTTTTATAGGTGTATAATACTTGTTTTTCTGGCTGAACTTTCCTGACAGCATTGTAAAGGTCTGAAAAATATTTTTACAATAATCTCCAATTCTTTCTGCATCTTTTGTAATGCTCATCATAACTAAAGTCATGCCAATGTCAACCTGATGAGCTACAGCAAGATGCTCAACAAGACGTTTTCTTATCTTGCGCTCAAATTTATTAACAAATATATCTTCCTCATACAACTTTTTCTCAAGACCGGAAATTCTTTTATGTTTAAAAATATAACAAACAACCATATTACACATTTTTTTTGTTTCATTCATCATTTTTATAAAATTATTCTGCATGGTAATATCAAAAGTATTACCACGCCAGGCATTGACAATTTCTCTAAAAATATTCATTTTAAAATACCTCTCTTTTTAAAAAATTAATATTAATAACCACGGTAATAAATAAAATGCAAAAATAACATATAATATACTTATTCGTTTGTGCTTTGCCATAAAATCACCCATTAATTGAGCCCATTTAATGGGGATATTCCGCATAAATGGAATAGGATAAAAAAGAAGTGTCCCGAATAAATTAAAAAATAAATGAACAAAAGCAATGGTTAGTCCTAATTTATTGGATGCCAGTGCTGCTAAAAGTGCTGTAATAGTAGTGCCAATATTAGCACCTAAAACAATAGGCAATACAGTATGAAGTGTAATAATACCAGCACCTGCTAAAGGAACTAAAATAGATGTTGTAATGGAACTACTCTGAATAAGCATAGTAAAAAGCGTACCAATTATAATACCGATTATTCCTGCTTTTTGTATTATATTGTTAAAAACAACTTCTGTTCTGTTTAATAACAATGATTTCATTATTTTAACCATAAAGGTTAATGCTAAAAATAAAAACAAGATAGAAAAAATAAATAATAAAATACCTGATAACAACTGGTTATCAACTATATTTTGAAAAAAATGAATAATGGGTTTCTGAACCGGTTTTAATATCATTTTTAAAGGTGAACTATATGTAATCGATTGTGAACCCCAGCATAAATCAGCAAATATTTTTGCTGATTTATGTAAAAATCCTGTTAAAAGTTCCAACGGGAGAATAATTAAAACATTAAGAACATTAAATGAATCATGAATAATTGCAGCTGAAAAAGCACGGCGAAATTCTTCTGTTTTTTTGATTTGAGTAAAAGAAACAATTGTATTTGTTACAGTTGTACCAATATTGGAACCTAATATAATGGGTACTGCATTTTCAAGAGGAATAATACCGCCTGCTACAAAAGCAACAACTAATGATGTTGTAACAGATGAACTTTGAACAATACTTGTTATAAATATTCCAATAAATAATCCAACTATAGGATTGGAAGTTGTAGCCAGCAACTGCTGTGCAAACCCTTTTCCAAAAAATTTAAAAGAAGAACTCATCAGCCCAATACTGAGCAGAAAGGTATAAAGGATAACAATAAAAAGGAGTATTTTTAATATTCTTACTGTTTTTTCATTTTTCAGTATAACATTAATCTTGTCCAATACTGCTTCCCTCCTTAAAAAATACAGCTTAAATTCTGTATCAATTTAACATTGCAATATTTATTGTCAAGAAAAATGTTTATGGGGTCAGAACCACCGTACTAAGAATCTTTATCTAAATAGTTCTGAGGGTGTGTACCCAAAAATGTTGTATTATTTTATTTAATTGAACCACAACTATATTATAATCATTCCCTTTGTCCCATT
>CBDVEP010000006.1:0-43083 GCA_965373035.1 uncultured bacterium | reverse complement strand
ATTTTTCTTGCTGTAAAACCCAATCAGATAGAATTTGTGTGTAAGGAGATACAGCCCTATCTTACTCGGAAGCATATAATTATTTCTATTGCTGCTGGTGTTAATATTAAAAAATTAGGGCAGTATTTAAAAGAAAAAGTTCAGATAGTCAGGATTATGCCAAACACTCCAGCTCTTGTGGGAGAGGGAATGAGTGTTTACTGTTATAATAAACAGTTTGATAAAAAAAATGATGAAATAATAAATACCATTTTAAAAGCAGTAGGCAGTGTTCTTTATCTTGAAGAAAAATATTTTGATGCAGTAACTGGATTGTCAGGAAGCGGGCCTGCTTATATTTTTCTGGTAATTAATTCTCTTGCTGAAGGCGGTGTTAAAATGGGTCTGCCTGAAAAGGTCGCCCTTGATTTAGCTACCCAGACTGTATTAGGCTCAGCAGAGATGGTAAAGAAGACAAATAAACATCCTGAGGATTTGATGGATATGGTTGCATCCCCTGGTGGAACCACTGTAGAAGGGCTTAAAGTTCTGGAGGACTATAAAATTAGAAGTGCTTTTATTCAAGCTGTAGAAGCAGCAACACTTAAGTCGAGAAATTTAATGAAATGAATTTATAAGGAGAAAACAATGGCTTTTTTTCAAATAATAGTTGAGCCTATTTTAGGCGCTATAATTTCAATATTACAAATTTATAAATGGATTTTAATTATTGCCATATTTTTAAGCTGGATACGTCCTGATCCATATAATCCGATTGTTCGATTTATTATTTCTATTACAGAACCTGTTTTAAACAAGGTCAGACAAATACTTCCTTTAAGAATAGGAATGATAGATTTAACCCCTATTTTGGTTTTCATACTTATTGAGATTATCCAGAGAATGTTGAGGTATGTTATTATGAGTATTAGGGTTTAAATTTAATAAGTTATATTGGATTGCTTATGCGTTATTATAGATTTTTTTCGTCTCTACTAAAAATCAGATTTTCTTGTCTTGCAGTCATTTTTATACTTTTATTATTCCCCCTGCAGTTATTAAGTTATTCAGGGCCATATTATGTAGCTACAAATGGAAGTGATTTTTATGCTGGTTCAAACACAAAACCTTTTGCTACTATTCAGAAAGCAATAAATGTCATGTCAGCAGGTGTGACTAATGCAATCTGTTATATTTTTCCCGGGATGTATCAAGAACAAGTACAGATTGATTCTAATAATAATTCTGGATATATGGTTATAACAGCAGTTTCAAATGCAAATCCTCCAATTCTATACGGTTCATCTGTTTCAAACTATGGAATTCAAATGTGTAATGTTGGATATGTAGCAATCTCAAATCTTATTATAAGAAACTATATCAATGGTATATCTTTTTCTAATAATTCTACAAATAATTTAATTTATAATAATACAATTTATTCTAATAGTATTGGGATTTATATTAATGGTAAATATAATACAGTTATGTTTAATTCAATTTTTAATAATAGTCTATACGGAATTAAGCTTGCAGCAAATTCAATAAGTAATTGTTTGTCTGGAAATACAATTTGTTCCAATGGTCGGGTAAATATCTATATCACTAATTCTGATAATAATTTTATATATAATAATACTATTAGTATATCAACTAATCTGGGGATATTTATCGAGAATGGGAATAATAATATTATTGCCTCAAATAACATTTATAATAATAGTAATGGTGTTTATATTTTATGCGGGGATAATAATAGTATTATAACAAATAACATTTACAATAATGGTAATGGTATTAGAGTAGAACAAGGAACTAGTAATATAATTTTTTTAAATAACATTTATGATAATTATAAAGGTATTTTCTTTACTAATAATGCGACTAATAATTATATTACGCGTAATAATGTTGAAAATAATCAAATTTATGGTATTGGGATTGTCTCAGATTCAGCAGATAATAATTATATAGTATCAAATATTATCCAGGGTGATGGCAGTGATCAAGATAAAGGAATATATATACTAGGGGGAAATCATAATAAGATTTATAGAAACTTGATAAGAAATAACCTGAATTATGGTATATATTTAGGAGGAACTGCAACTAATATTGAAATAATAAATAATACTATTTTCAAAAGTATAAATCAAGATGGGATTTTTTGGGCAAATAAATCATCCGGGGAAATGTTTAATAATATCATATTATCTAATGGATATACTGGAGGAGGTTATGGAATTAAATGTACTACTACGGGTCCGGGTCAGGTCTATGCGGCATATAATGATTTATATGGAAATAAAAAAGGCATAACAAATGGTAATATAAGCTGGGGTAATGGTAATGTGTTTGATGATCCAATGATTGATACAAGTACTAGCTTTGAAATTATTTTAAATTTAAGTGCTGCTGTTGATTCAGGAACAAATATTCCAGGTGTAACAGATGATTTTTATAGTAAATACCCTGACATGGGCTGGAAAGAATCATCATTTTCTCTTACTAATATTCCATTAATTCCAGAGATTACCGATATTGAGATAATTAATTATAATGAACTTATAATAAACTGGCAGGACTTACAAAATGAATCTGCTTATTACCTTTATAGAAATAGTATAGATAATACAAATAGTGCAAATCTTTTAGAAATATTAATTTATAATACTGTCAGTTATATAGATACTTCAGTAAGTGCTGAACAAACATATTATTACTGGTTAAAAGCAGGAAATAGATTTGGGCTGACCGGTTTTTCTAAGGGGAAATATATTATTACACCTTCTATTTATTTTAAAGCACCCTATGCTGTTTTTCCAACTGTTTTTAATCCTGATATACATGTAAAAGCTAAAATATATTTTACTGAGGATAAACCAGAAGTAAGTATTAAAATATATGATGTGGCAGGAAATATTGTTAAAACATGGAAGAAAGTTTCAGGAACAAAATTTGTTGAATGGGATGGAAAACATGATAATGGTTCTTACTTAAGTATTGGAGTTTATATTGTATATGTTAAAGGAAAAAATATAAATGAAAAGATTAAAATGATTTTAACCAGATAGTTTTATTATGGAGTAAAAGCAATTGAAAAAAGTCCTTCTTGTTTTTTTGATTTTGTGTCTTAAATTCAGTAATATTATGGCAAGGCCCATATTATTAATGGATGCATATAGCGCTAGAAGTTATGGAGTAGGTGCATCAGATGTTGCATCAGAAAGTGATTTAGACTCTTTTCTTATAAATCCGGCTGGTTTAGCTGCTTTAAAATGTATTTCCTTAAGTGTTTTTTACTTACCCTGGTATGAAGATATGAAGTTCTATTCATTTAATGTAGGGTATCCTTTATTAAAAAAAAATAAATTTTATGGCACATTAGGTTTTAATTTATCTGTTTTTTCAATAGACCCTTTTCCAAATTATGATAAGATAGGTAATAGATTGCAGGATGCGAATGTGTCAGATTTTTTATTTAATATAGGTTATGGTTATCCTGTTTTAAAAAAAATTAATGTGGGATTAAATCTTAAATATCTTAATACCAAACTGGCTGAGTATCATTTTAATAATTTTGCTTTTGATATTAGTGCCCTAACTTATTTAAGTATTCCTTCTTTTGGGGCAGTAAGAAATAAAAATAATTTTGGTATTGGTTTATCTATTCAAAATATTGGTTTTTCAAAAAAATTTATTAATGGTAAATATGCTTTGCCGCAAAAAGTAAGAGCAGGAATAAGTCATGTATTTATTAAGATAGATAAAATTGACTTTACATTATTGTTAGAATATAATAAAACCAGGAATTTTAATAATAAATTCAGTAGTGGAATTGAGGTTAATTTTATTAATATCTATAAAATAAGACTTGGCTATAAATTTAATAATGATTCTGCATCTTTATTTTCTTTTGGTGTTGGAATGAATAATGATAAGGTCAATAATTTATCTTATGATTATTCTTTAATACCTTTACAGGAATTAGGAGTTCAACATGCCTTTTCAATAAAAATTAAATTTGGAGAGACTACTAGAAAATCAGAATTCAAAAAGTGTCAGCAGGAAATGAGAAAATCTTATCAGGATAAAGAGTATGATAAGACAGTTGAAAAAATAGAAAGAATTTTATATTTTGATTTATCAAATGAAGAAGCCTTAGATTTTAGAAAAAAAGTATTCACTGGTTATTTTAAACTAGTCCAGAAAAAGAAAATGGAATATAAATTTAATGAAGCAATAAAATATTTAGAAGCATATCAGGAATTTAAGCCGGAAGATCGAACTGTTATATCTAAAATTTCTAATATAAATAAGATCATTAATGATAATCATGCTCCAAATATATTACTAAAGGATTTTATAAAAACAGATTCAATTACTGTAAATACAAAAAAATTTAATTTATCAGGAGATATTACAGATGATTTAGAATTAAGATCAGTAAAAATAAATAATGAGTTAATAAAATTAATTAAAAAAAATACAGTTAAAATAAATAAAACTATGGAATTAATGGAAGGGGAAAATAGTATTAAAGTTTATGCTGAGGATATGAAAGGTAATGTAAATGAGAAAACAATAAAAATTATTTATAAAATAATAGAACGAGAACATGAGAAAAAATCAAGCTCAACAAATAAATGATAGCTATTTATGATATTTTTTAAAAGAATGGGAAATCATATAAAGATTGACGATTAATAAATATATATTAAATTAAAGCGAATAAATATATAAAAATTAGCCACAGAGATACAGAGATACAGAGACACAGAGAAAATATTATATTTAATTTTTTTTTATTTACTCTGTGCCTCTGTATCTAACTTTTTGAATAATTCTTATAAAAAATGGAGGTTTAATAATGGAAATGGCAAGGATTGGTGTAATTGGGGGGAGTGGGTTATATGATATGGATGACTTAACAATTGTAGATGAAGTAGAAATAGATACTCCTTTTGGAAAGCCTTCTGATAAAATTTTAATTGGTAAATTTAATAAAGGAGAAAATATTGCTTTTTTGCCAAGACATGGCAGGGGGCATAGATACCTGCCTGCTGAGGTAAATTCAAAAGCTAATATATGGGCTTTGAAATATTTAGGTGTAGAGCATATTATTGGTGTTTCTGCTGTGGGCAGTTTAAAGGAAGAAATTCCACCAGGTGATATTATTATTCCTGACCAGGTAATTGATAGAACAAAATCAAGGCCAAATTCTTATTTCGGATGCGGTATAGCTGGTCATGTTAGTTTTGCTGAACCATTCTGCCTTTTTTTACGGGAAATTTTATTAAAAGAAATAAAAGAATTAGGATATTCTTTACATGACAGCGGTACTTATGTTTGTATGGAAGGACCGCTTTTTTCCACAAAAGCTGAAAGTCATTTATACAGAAGCTGGGGAGCTTCTTTAATTGGTATGACATTATTACCAGAAGCAAAACTAGCAAGAGAAGCAGAAATATGTTATGCCACTATATCACTGGCTACTGATTATGATTGCTGGCATGAGTCAGAAGAAACAGTTACTGTAGAACTTGTGCTTGCTACAATGAGAGAAAATGTTAAGAAAGCAAAAAATATTATTAAAAATACGGTTTATAAAATACCTTTAGAAAGAAAATGCGGCTGTGAAAATGCTGCCCAGTTTGCTATTATGACTGATAAGAAGATGATACCTGAAGAAACATTTAAAAAATTAGAATTGTTTTATGGGAAGTATTTGAAATAAATGATAAAAAAAGCAAAGAAAGAAAGAAAAAAAGTAATACTGAATGATTGTGTTGCCTTATTGATACTTGTTTTTGGAATATTAACATTTTTAAGCCTGGTTAGTTTTAATATTCAGGATTCTGTTTTTTTTACAACTAATCCAGTTAAGCCTGTTAATAATTTAGTAGGGATTGGGGGTGCTTTATGGGGGTCAATTTTACTTTTAGGATTTGGAAAAGCTGCTTATCTAATAGGAATTATTATTTTTTTAACTGGTTTATATATTCTTATTAATAAAAATAAAACTGAAGCTGTTTATCATCTGACAGGTCTTTTTATTTTAATGATAACTCTTTCTATACTATTTAGTATAAAATTACATGAAAAATCCAGTTTGATTTTAATAAAAAATGGGGGCATTATAGGACTTTATTTAAAGGTATTAATGGTGGAATTTCTTGGGATAACAGGTCTTTATATTATTTTTATATCATTAATTATGCTTTCTATTATGCTTTTAACAAGTTTTTCTTTAAAAAGTATCATTACGATTATAAAAGATGGAGTAACAGGATTTAAAAAAATAATTAATTTTTTTAAGAAATTATTTACAAGAGAAACAGAAGAAGTTGTCGGGGAAAAACCTCCTTTTTTAAAAAAAATTCTTATTTCAGGAACCAATGAAAAGGCAGAGAAAAGTAATAAGGATATAAAGGCAAGAGTGAAGATTAAGAATTATAAAGAACCTACTCCTTTAAAATTAATATTAAAGAAAAATAAAAAAGTATTATCCCATGGAAGCTCATCTTTTGACAGAAGTATTGCCTTAAAGAATTATAAAATCCCTTTATTCGATTTATTAACACTTTCACCTGATGTTGATGATGAACAGGTAAGGAAATATATTTATGAAAAAGCATCAAAATTGGAAGATACATTAAAAGAATTTGATATTAAGGCTAAAGTTATTAATATTCACAAAGGGCCTGTTATAACAAGATATGAACTGCAGCTTGCAAGCGGAATAAAGATTAATAAAGTTGTAAATCTCTCTGATAATATAGCATTATCATTAGCTGCTCAAAGGGTTAGAATTGTAGCACCCATTCCGGGAAAAGCAGCAGTAGGAGTTGAAATACCTAATGAAAAAAGAAATATTGTTACACTTGGTGATATTCTGCAGGGCAGAGAATTTCAAAAAGACTATCAATTAGTTGAAATTCCACTGGGAAAAGATATTTCAGGAAACCTTGTTAAAATTAATATTAAGGATTGTCCTCATCTATTAATAGCAGGGGCAACAGGATCAGGTAAGAGTGTGATGTTAAACAGTATTATCTGTGGACTGCTGTATAACGTACATCCAGAACATTTAAGATTTGTATTGATTGATCCAAAAATGGTTGAATTAAAGGTTTATAATGGTATTCCCCATTTACTGACTGAAGTTATAACTAATCCAAAACATACAATTACTATTTTAAAGTATCTTGTGAATGAAATGGACAGAAGGTATGAACTTCTTGACAGTACAGGAGCAAGGGATATTGATAAATATAATGAAAAGATAAAAAAAGGCAGGTATAGTGATTTTCAGCATTTACCATACATTGTTATTATCATTGATGAGTTTTCAGACTTAATGATGGTGACAGCAAGACAGGTTGAAGAACTTATTGTACGCATGGCTCAGAAAGCCAGGGCAGTTGGTATGCATTTAATTATTGCCACACAGCGTCCCTCTGTTGATGTCATTACAGGGCTGATTAAGGCTAATTTCCCAACAAGAATTGCTTTTCAGGTTGCAAGTAAGATTGATTCGCGTACTATCCTGGATTATATCGGTGCTGACAAGCTTTTAGGAAAAGGAGATATGCTGCTTTCTCTTGGTCATAAACCAGGGCTAATTAGAGTACAAGGTGCTTTTATATCTGAAGAAGAAGTTGAAAATATAATTAATCATATTAATAATTATAAACTAACACTTGACTATTTAGATATAAATGATTTAATTGAAGATGTAGAAAATAGAGATAAGGATACTTCTGAAGATGAATATGATGACATGTATTATAAAGCAAAAGCAGTTGTAAAAGAAATAAAAAAAGCATCAGCTTCTTATCTTCAGAGGCGTTTAAAAATTGGTTTTAACAGGGCAGCAAGATATATTGATATGATGGAGCAGGAAGGTATTATAGGTCCTGCTGTGGGTAGTAAGCCGAGAGAAGTGTATCTTGATAAATTTTAGTACTATAATGAGATTTATTCAAATATTATTAATTATTTTACTTATTTCAAATATTTATGCCGACAAAAAAGATTTAATTCAAATAACTACTATAAAAGAAATCCTGAAAAATATGGTTGAAAAGTATGAAGATATTAAACATTATACTGCTGATTTTTATATTAAGTCAACAATAGATAATATAAAAAGTTCATCCAAAGGTGAATTAAAATATAGAATACCTGATACGTTTATTATGAATTTCAAGAAACCTGAAAATCAGATAATTTTTTCAGATGGAAAAGTCCTTAAAATATATATCCCTCAGTTAAATGTTTTAGGAAAACAGAGTCTGCAGCATTATCGCCCGGGATTTTTAATTAGCGGGAAAACATCTTTATATTATTTAAAAAGTAAGTTTGATTTTTCATTTTATAAATCAAATAAACCTGTAATAATAGGAGATATGCCTTATTATGTTTTGCTGTTGACTCAAAAAAAAGTTACAGCAGGGTTTAAAACCATTATTTTATATATATCAAAATACTGGTTAATAACCAAAGCAGAGGCAACAACTATTAATGGTGATACAATAGAGATTCGTTTTAGTAATATAACCATTAATAAAAAAATTACAGATTATGAGTTTGAATTTAGTTTACCTGTTAGTACTTATACAGTAAAAAACCCATTATTATTTAAAGTAGAAGGAGATTAAAGAAAAATGAACAGTGTAGGAATTTTATTAAAAAAAGAACGTGAAAAAAAGAAGATATCCTGGGACGAAATTTCTGAAGATACTAAAATCGGCATAAAATATTTAAAAGCACTTGAAACTGATAATTATACTATTTTTCCAGGAGAAACTTATATTATTGGTTTTATGAGAAATTATGCCAGGGCATTAGGCCTTGACCCTGCTGAAATTATAAATCAATATAAGTCAATGAAAATCAGTACATCTGTAGAAGCAAATTTGGAGACAGAAATTAAAGATAAAGTACAGGAAAGCAGCAAGTTAGAGCTGATGGAAAGCAAAGAGAAAATAAAAAAACCTGAAAAAACAAAATCACAGAAATTAAAAAAAACAGTTGATGAAGATTTAGAAGGTATGGAAGTTATTGAATTGCCTGAAGAAGGGACAAAAGAAAAAAAGAAGAAAAAAAAGGAGACGCGTTTTGAGAAAAAAGAAAAAGGACTTAACATATTTAAAATGCCGCTTAAAGAAAAGAAATTAATTAATATTGCATATATTGTTATTGGAGGAGGGGCAGTTGTAGTCTTTATCCTTTTGTTTTTGATAGTTAAATTTATTTTTACATCTTTAATTAAAGATGATTCAAATAAAATTTATACTGATTTAAATGAGATTAAGTATCTGGAATTTACAGGTGATGTGCTTCAGACAGATTTTGTATCTAATGAATATTATAAGATTAAATTGGGTGAAAAAACTTACAATGTATTGTTTGAAGTATTAACAGAGTTATCAGATGTAAATGATAAAAAACCTGCTAAGGAAAAGTTTAAAGAATTTATTTTTCGTATTAATGATATAACTATACCAGTCAGGTTAAAAGAAGAAAAATCTTTTGATTTTGATTATGATACTAAAAATGATTTAAAGGTTAAGGTGATTTCTTATCACAATGATTTAATTAATGCCCGTATTGATAAACTGCATTCTTTTATTGTCCTTAGCAGTAATGAATTAAATGTTACCGACATCTCTAATACCAATAAAAAAGCAAAGGCTTCCAGTTCAAAAAAGTCAAAAGGTAATATGACAAAGGAAAAAATTGTATTAGAAGCAGTAGTAAGAGAAAAGACTTATATAAAAGCTTTTATTGACGGCAGAGAGCAGGAAGGTGTTATTTATTATCCTAAAGATAAAATTTTACTGGAGGCAGAAGATGTCCTGCAATTGAAAATTGGAAATGCCGGCGGAATTATAGCTAAGATAAATGGTAAGTTAACCAAGCTTGGAAAACGAGGTGAAATAGCTAATAAGGTTATAAAATGGCAGAGAGATCCTTATGATGATTCTGTTTATAATTTAGTTATTAAAGATTGGCAATAGTAAAAAATGGAGAAAATTTATATTGAGTCTTTGGGGTGCCCTAAAAATTTAGTTGATTCAGAATTAATACTGCACATTTTGAAAACTAAAAAATATTCCATAGCGGGTTATTTTAAGGATGCTGATATTATTATTATTAATACATGTGGATTTATTAAAGAAGCAAAAGAAGAATCCATCCAGTGTATATTATATTACAGTAAATTAAAGAAAAAAAAGATTATTGTAACAGGATGTTTAGTTAATCTTTATAAAAAAGAATTGTTAAAAGATATTCCTGAAATTAAATATGTTTATTCTACTAATGAATTTTTTAACAAATATCTTCAATGTGAATATGACAAATTTTTAGATTATTCTCATTTTCATAAACTTACACCTTGTTCTTATACTTATATAAAAATATCAGATGGATGTAATAAAGACTGTTCTTTTTGTGTCATCCCTCTTATTAAAGGAAAACAGTACTCCAGACCTGTTGATAATATTATTAAAGAGATAAAAAAGAAAGCTGATTATGGATTTAAAGAGTTTAATCTTGTGGCCCAGGATTTATGTGGTTTTGGTATTGATAATGGTGATACATTATTTACCCTTCTTGATAGGATTGAAAAATTAAATTATGATTTTAAAATTCGGCTTTTATACCTTTATCCTGATGCTATGATCATTGATCTGGCAAAAAGAATCAGTCAATCAGAAAAATTAATAAATTATCTTGATATACCTTTTCAGCACACCAGTGAAAAACTTTTAAAATTAATGAATCGTCCTTTTAAAAGAGTTTTTTATTATGATTTGTTTGATAAGATAAAAAAGTATGGAAATTTTGTTTTACGGAGTACTTTTATCATTGGGTTCCCTGGAGAAACAAAAGAAGATTTTAAAAATTTAAAAAAGTTTTTACAGGAAATTAAGTTTAACTGGGCAGGGTTTTATTCTTATTCTGATGAGGAGAATGCTTATTCCTATCAATTGAAAAATAAAGTAGATGAGGATACAGTTAAGAACAGACTGGATGAAGTAATTGAGCTGCAGAAAACAATTACATCTAAATGGTTACATACAAGGGTTAATAAGTGTTATGATGTACTTGTTGATGAAATCATATCATCAGATGATTATATATTAACCAGAAGTGAAGAGGAAGCTCCTGATATTGATGGAAATATTATTGTAAAATACAACAAACGAATTAAATGCGGAGATCGATTAAGAGTCAGAATCAAGCAGTCATTTGATTATGATATGGAAGGTGAAGTTAATGGTTAGATTTATTCCTAATGTTTTAACTATAAGCAGAATAATTATGGTGCCTTTTTTTGCTTATTTTTTTTTTCAGGATAAATTTGTCGGACAACTTTTTGCTTTAATTATATTTATTACAGCTTCAGTTACAGATTTTTTTGATGGCTGGCTGGCCAGAAAATATAAAGTTGAGAGTAACCTGGGGAAATTTTTAGATCCTTTAGCAGATAAATTGCTGGTGCTGACTGCATATTTTTGTTTTGTTTTTATTCCTGATTATAAAATTCCTTTTTGGATTATTATTATTATTTTATTTAGGGAATTAAGTCTAACAGGACTTCGTATGATGGCTGTCTCTGCTGGAAAAGTATTAAAGACAAATAAATTGGGGAAGTTAAAGACAGTTACACAGATGATAACAATAATTATGGTTTTAGTATTTATGTTAATAAAGACATTTATGATAGAAATGGAACATATACAATATGATCAATATGCAGGGGGAGGAAAATTCTGGGCTTTCTTTTTTGGGAATTTTTGGGGTAATTTAATATCCTATGCTCCATTAATATTGATTGTATTGGCTACTTTTATAACCCTTTATTCAGGAGTTATGTATATTATAGTTAATAGAGATTTGTTGAAAATATGAAAACATTTTTTAAAAAATTATTTGTAACTGGATTTTTTTCAGGCTATTCTCCTGTTATGCCTGGTACTATGGGAACAATAGTAGGGGTTTTTATTTATTTATTATTGTATCAATACAATTATATATTGTATCCCTTAATTATTGTTTTATTTATCTATGGAGTTAAATTATCAGATTGGGCAGAAAAATATTTCAAAGAAAAAGATAGTAAAAAAATTGTAATCGATGAAATTGTAGGTTATTTAATTAGTATGGCTAATATTAAAATTGTTTTTAATATTCATAATTCAAAAACATGGTGGGTTGTTTTTGGAGGATTTATTCTTTTTCGGTTTTTTGACATAGTAAAGCCATTTTATATTAATCAGCTTCAGAATATTAAAGGTGGATTAGGGGTTATGATGGATGATGTCCTTGCAGGGGTATATACTAATCTTGTTTTGCTTTTAATTATAGAATGCATATAAATAAGAATAGATATAGTAGCAATAGTAAGAGCTCATTATTTTGTGGAAAAAATAATTACTATTAGAAACCACAGATAAACACAGATTAACACTGCTTTTTTAAATATTTATCTGTGTATATCTGTGTTCATCTGTGGTTTCATAAAATATTTTTAATAATTTACAAAAAATTTTAAGTACATACTGGCAATAAATAGCAATATCAGTCATATTGCATTATATTGCTACCATATTGCTATTATATTATTACTTTGCAGTTGAAGGAATAGGGACAGGTACAGTAGCTTCTTTTTCTTCTGGGGATATACTTGGTAAAGAATTAAATAAGCTTACAGGAAGTGCTGGTTCAGTATATATTTTCTGACTAATAGTATGGGTAATAGTATATATAACATCCTTATAGTTACCTCGGATTTTAGTAACCCAATAAAATGTTCCATCTACACTATCTACTAACATTATTAATAACTCAACATAATTATAACCAGGATTATCTTCATCTATTACCATATAATCAATCACTTTACCTGTTAATATTGCATCTACTTTTTGATAAGGATTATACTTATAAGTAACCAGCCTTTCAATAGTAGAGGTAGCAGCTTCATAATCACCTCTTGTTGCCTGGATGACTTCTCTTTCCTGTACAGATTGAACAGCCTGACCCTGTATCACACGTATTTTTTTTTGTTCAAAAAGATTTCTAATAATATCATAACCAATAGCATCACGAAGAGCAATATTATCAACATCTTTTGCTCTAATAGCAGAAGCATCGAAATTTAATACAGCAACAGCTTTAATATCTGTCTGGTCAAATCCACTAATTGGTTTTAAATCAGTCTCTATATAAGTTTCAGTGATTTTCTGACATGTCATTGAATTATATATCAGAAGAATTGCTATAAAAAACATACAATAAAAAATTTTTTTCATAATTAACTACCTTTTTAATTCTTAATTAACTTATCGAATAAAATATTGTTTCCCTTTAATGATAAAAGAATGTTTAATTTTTTTATCCTTAATATATATTCTACCACAAAATATAAAAAATTTCTACTTTTTTTTTAAAAATTATGTAATGGGAAACTTAACGGGGAGTTAAGGCTTTAGCCTTTTATAATTGATTCTATATTAATAATAATAAAAGACTAAAGTCTTAATTCCTAATAAAAGAATATATAAGTGACCGATTACAAAATAACATAAGGCGTCAGAATCTGTGAAAAATTATGTAGGGGAGGGTTTTAAACCCTCCCCTACATAATTATTTATTTTTATTAATTTACCTATTCATTTCCTGTTTCTATTTTTTCATTTGCAGGGACATTTTTTTTTGTAGAACCTTCTTCCTTAACAACTGGGTTACCTTTTTCATCAAGTTCAGGAATGCCAAATACTTGACCTGGATATATTAAATCAGGATCTTTAATCTGGTTTTTATTAGCTTTATAAATAATCGACCATTTCCATGGATTGTCATAAATATATTTATATTCAGCAATTCTCCATAAACAATCTCTTCTTTCAGGTATCAATCGGACTTTATAAGTTGTCTTTAGTTTAAATTTCCCTCTTTGAAGAAGTTTTGCTATTCTTTCTGGTATTTCACCTGGTTTTTTTAAACCAGCTTCTTCCTGTTCTTTTTTTATTTGTTCTATTTTAGATAGACAATTTTGAACGTGGTTAACAGATTCATTTGCACTGTTTAATGACTCTATAAAATTCATTTGAGCAAATGAATTTTCAGCAGACAGTAAAGAGGATTTAGAACTTGCTAATTCTTCAGGTGCATATTTATCAGCCTGCAGGTTTTCAGCCTTTTCAATTAATGATTTAGCTTCTTTGATTTTCGTATCAGCACCAACTTTTGCAGCCATCTGTTCTTTTAATTGACTGATTTCTGCGGTTAAACTTTTTGCTTTTTGTGCCTCTTCATAAGCTTTATCATACTCACCTGCGTTTTGAAACTCATTAGCCTTATTAAGATATTCTTTAGCTTCTGTGATTTTTTGCTGAAGCTGGGCATTCACATCTTCCTGTGCCTGAAGAATCTGGGAAGATATGAAAAATATTATAATAAAAGAAATTATTATAAATTTAAAAATTTTCATATAATAAACCTCCGGGAAGTTATTTTATTTTAATAATTTAATTATTTTTTACTTTCAGTACTTTTTTCTACTTCTTCAAGACTTTTCTGTGCGTCATTAATAGCTGATTCAGATCTGGATTTTAATTCTGCTGCTTTTTGATAGGATTGATCCGCAGCATTTTTAGCTTGTTTTGCTTTTGTCCATGCTGTTTTATAGTCTTTTTTAGCATAAGCATCTTTAGCTTCTTTTAAAATTTTGTTTGCTTTTTCATAAGAATCCTTTACAGCTATGTCTGCTTTAACTTCTTTAGCCTTATTGATTGACCCTTCTCCTTCTTTAACATGGTGGTCAGCATATTTTGGTGCTGCTTTCTTATATGCTTCATCAGCACTCATTTTTGCATTTTCTAAATATTCTCTAGCATCTTTGTTCTGACGGCATTTGTCCTGTACAATATTTGTTTCACCTTTTGTAAATGATATTTTTGCTTTGTTGTAATCATCTGATGCATATTTACTGGATTCAACTTCTTCAGCTTTAGCAATAGATGCTTTTGCTTTTTCAAGGTCTTCAACCGGGGGTTCAATCCCGCAGCCTGTTAATACAAACGCCATTGAAATGGCAATAAATAAAAGTATAAATTTTTTATTCATAATTTTAAAACCTCCTTAAAAATATTTTTTTATTTTGTCTTTCATATCAAGCTTTTCCCATTGGAAATTTTCTGTTTCTCTGCCAAAATGACCATAAGCTGCTGTTTTTCTGTAAATAGGGTATCGTAATTTTAAAGTTTCAATTATTCCTCTGGGTGATAAGGTAAATAGTTCGCGTATCATTTCAGATATTTTTTCGTTTGATACTTTTTCTGTTCCAAATGTATCAACCATAACGCTGACTGGTTCAGCAACACCAATAGCATAAGCCAGTTGAACTTCACATTTATAAGCTACACCTGCTGCCACTATATTTTTAGCAATATAACGTGCCATATAAGTAGCTGACCTGTCAACTTTAGTGGGATCTTTTCCACTAAAAGCACCACCTCCATGTCTTGAGTATCCACCATAAGTATCAACAATAATTTTTCTGCCAGTAAGTCCAGTATCTCCCTGTGGACCCCCTATAACAAATCTTCCTGTTGGGTTAACATAAATTTTTGTGTTATCATCCATCATATCCTCAGGCAGTACAGGTTTTATTACCTTATCAATAATTAAAGGTGTTAGATCCTTTACCTCAATGGTATCTAAATGTTGTGTAGAGATTACAACAGCATCAATTCTTTTAGGTTTTTCTTTTTCATATTCTACACTGACCTGTGATTTTCCATCTGGTAGAATCATATCAAGAGTTTTATTTTTCCTGACTTCACTTAATTTAAGAACTAGTTTATGTGCCAGTGAAATAGGTAGAGGCATCATTTCCTTAGTTTCAGCAATTGCAAATCCAAACATCATTCCCTGATCCCCTGCTCCTTCTTTATCCACACCCATGGCAATGTCCGGAGATTGTTTGTCCAGAGTAGTAATAACTGAGCAGGTTTTATAGTCAAATCCAAACCTTGCATCGGTATAGCCAATATCCTTAATAATATTACGAACCGTGGAAGGGATGTCGAATTGTGCATTTGTTGTAATTTCTCCAGCAACAAGGACCATTCCAGTTGTCAGCAGGGTTTCACAGGCAACTCTTGCCTCTGGGTCTGATTCATAAATTTTATCTAAAATACCATCAGATATTTGATCAGCCATTTTATCAGGATGCCCTTCAGTTACAGATTCAGATGTGAATAAAAATTTTTCCATTCTTTCATTTTCTCCTGCTTATTAGAATTAAATTTAAACAAAAGTTTTTAAGGCTTCTGCTTCACTATCATATATTTCAAAGAAACTGGTTAATTTAGTCAGTTCAAAAACTTTTTTTACGCTGCCGGTTACATTAATAATTTTTAAACCACCCTGATATTTTTTTAAATTTGATAAACTTGAAATTAGAGCACCGATACCAGATGAATCAATGTAACTGACTTTATCAAGATTTATGATAATATTATACTTTTGTTCTTCTATATTTTTTCTTATAATATCTTTTAATGTTGGAGCATTGTACAGGTCTATTTCTCCATCAATATCAAGTATATTAACGTTTTCTATTACTCTTGTTATAACCTCCATTTGTCTTCCTCCTTAAAAATTATACTCTATAATTAAATGTTTAAAATTTAATTATCAAATAAAATTTTAAATATTTAATTATAACCAACCCATTAAATTACCTTTAACAGAATTAATGTCTGGTCATCATGTTGTGGCGCCTCACCAATAAATTCATCAATCTGTTCTTTTATAATTGTTCCTATCTCACTGGCTTTTTTTTTAACATTCTCTTTTATAATAGATTTAACTTTATCAAGAGAAAACTGATCTCTTTTTTCATTCATAGCTTCTGTAATCCCATCTGTATAAAGTAGGACTATATCGCCATTCTGCAACTTAATCATCCCCTGTTCATATTTTTGATCTTCTGCAACACCTATTGGTAGCCCTGGTGTGTCAAGCATCTGGAAATTATTTTCAGCTTTTCTATATAAAAGTAGAGGTCCATGAGCAGCATTGGAATAAATCAGTTTTTTACTTTTAATGTTTAATAGGAAATAAAACATAGTAGCATATCTGTCTTTCGTGCTTTCAACACAAAGAAATTTATTTAGATAATTTAGAATACTGGATGGTTTTAAATTTGGTCGTAAGATATTATGCAAAGTAGTACGTATCATAACCATTACCAGGGCAGCAGGAACTCCTTTACCTGCTACATCAGCCATAATTACAGCTAAATTTTCATTATTAAAGTTTACAAAATCATAATAATCCCCGCCTACTCCTTTTGCAGGTTTATTATAAGCAAACATATCCAGACTGGATATTTCAGGGGTTTTCTTTGGAAGGAGCTTTGTCTGGATTTCGCCGGCAATTTCAAGTTCTCTTTCATCTCTTTGTTTGCCGAGAAGTTCATTATAAAGCCTGAAATTATTTAAAGTAATGGCAGCCTGCTCGGAAAGAGTTTGAGCAATGGAGAATTCATTATTAGTAAAGGGACCGCCTTCTTCTTTATTACAGTAAGAGACAATCCCGATAACTTCATCCTTAAACTTAAGTGGAACCACTATAAGAGTTCTTATATCCATTAATCCTTTTGCTGTCTGGACAATCTTTTTATTATTTATTGCATCAGTTATTAAAAGAGGTTCTCCTGATTGAGCAACTTCACCCAGATAAGTTTCACCAATGGGGATTTTTTCACTTTTAAATTTTTCCACTAAGAATTTTTCTTTTGTTATGGCATATCCTTCTATTTTTTCTATTGGAGGATATAATCCATGGATATATTTAACAGTTAAATATTTTTTGTTGGGCGAAACTAATAAAAGTGCTGCTGCTTTGCAGTTAATTACTTCAATAGAATAATCCAGAATTAATTCCAGTATAGTATCAAAATTAGCCTCGGCTGTTAATCCTTTACCTACTTTATGTAATAGTGTAAGAAATATTTCCCGTTCAAAATTTAAATGTTCTATTACATGATTTAATTTTTTATATCCTTCTTTTATTCTAGAGTAGGAAATAATTACAATAAGAGTATAAAGAGATAATTCAATAAAATTTTTTAAAACATTATCAGCAGCAAAGTAAAAGATGTAATGAAGTATATATATTGTAAGAGTGATATTAATAAGGATCCTGTTTGTCATTATGATGTTTGTTTTACCTTCAGAATAAAGAGAATTTAACTTAATAATAATAAATAAAATTATGGATGATACAGCAATACGTATAAATATCATTACATAAGGATAAACAATATATTTTTCTGTTTTAAAGATAAAAACAAGAAGTAGAGTTATCAGTATTGTTAAAGATGAAACAAAAATAATTGAATTGTTTAATTTAACATTGTCAGATATAAATTTTAGAATAAGATACATAAAGAAAAAGATTGGTATAAAGGAAATAATATAATAAAAAGGAAGATAAGTTGTAAAAAATGCTGTTTTATTAATATGCAGCATTATCTGAATAACAATTTCTTTAAACAACATTAAGCTGAATAAAGTCAGAAATAATTTGTTTGTATCATTATGTTTTCTTTTTTCTTCAGTAAGTATAATTATAAACCCTAAAAAGGGTAAAAATATTTTTAGTAAATTCAGTATGTGATTCATTATATGAAAGCCCTTAATTCCTGTATTTTGTGATAAAATATATAATTTGGATACTTAATGTCAAGTTTTAATTTTATTTTTTATCTCTTTTATAATATGATTTATATAGTATAAATTATGATATGTTGCTAAAATATACCCAAGTATCTCGCCTACATTAAAAAGATGATGAAGATAAGATAATGAGTGATTTTGACATACAAAACATGTACAATTTTTATCTATTGGTTCCTGTGAGAACTTAAATTTTGAATTTCTCAGTTGTTTTTTCCCTTCTGATGTAAAAACTTGACCATTTCTGGCATTTCTTGTAGGCAAAACACTGTCAAACATATCAACTCCCATATAAATAGCCTTTTTAATTTCATCAATTGTTCCTAATCCCATAAAATACCGGGGCTTGTCTTCAGGCAGAAAGTCTATAAAAGAATTAAGAATATCAAATGTTTTTTTATAATTTTCTCCTACACTTAGTCCTCCAATTGCGTATCCATCAAAATTTAAAGGTATTAATTCATTTACAGCTTGTTTTCTTAAATCTTTAAAAAACCCTCCCTGAATTATTCCAAAAATGTTCTGGTGGTTTTTTTTATGGTTTTTAAAATATTTAAGCCCTGCACTTGCCCAGTTCGTTGTTCGTTTTAATGCTGCAAGTGTTTTATCATAAGATGCTGTATGCTCCACACAATCATCAAAGCTCATAACTATATCAGATCCGAAAATTAGCTGTGATTCAATTGCTTTTTCAGGAGATAAAAAAATTTTTTCTCCATCAACATGAGACTGGAAATGGACACCCTCATCAGTGATTTTTCTCAATTGTGAGAGACTGAACACCTGGTACCCACCGCTGTCTGTAAGAATAGCTCTGTCCCAGTTCATGAATTTATGCAAGCTGCCTGCTTTTTGGATCACTTTCATTCCAGGACGAAGATATAAATGATAGGTATTTGCCAGTATAATATTATAGCCGATCTTTTTTATTTGTTCCTGTGTGAGAGCTTTTACAGTTGCACTTGTTCCAACAGGCATAAAAACAGGAGTTTCAATTTGTATGTTGTTTAAAGTTAGAAGCCCTATCCTGGCTTTTGTTTTTTTGGATTTGTGTAATATTTTAAATTTCATGAATTACAATTTTAATATGTATATTTATAATTTCAAGTTATATTCATATTAAAGAATATACTTTTCAGAGACGATAATATTGTTAAGATGAAGCTTGCTAAAAAAATCCATAATAGAATAAGTGAACTTATCTTTAATATTACACATAGTGATATTTTTAAAGTAATTGTTGTTTTACTTCTTATTATCAGTTTCAGTGTAACAGGAATATTCTTTATAGAGCATCAGAAAAATGAACAATTTACATCATTTTTTGATACTTTATGGTATACTATTGTTACATTATCCACAGTGGGTTATGGTGATAAAACCCCTATTACAGTTGAAGGTAAATTAATCGGGCTTTTAATCATTTTATTTGGAGTGGCTGTTACTGGAGTTGTAACAGGCAGGATTGCTAGTTTTTTAGTTGAGAAACAATTAAAAACCGGTCAGGGACTTGGTTCCCTGGAGAAATTAAATAATCATTTTATAATATGCGGTTGGAAATGGGAACTGCCAAAAATTATTATGGATATTTTAAAAGTAAATCCTGATTTGAAAATGGACAGGATTGTTCTTATCGGGGTTATTGATCCCCAGAAGGTTATGGATTTAAAAGCTGACAGGAGATTTACAAAAATAAAATTTCTTTATGGTGATTATACTGATGAATCTGTTCTACTGAGGGCAAATGTTAAAAAAGCAAAGACAATTTTATTTTTAGCTGATCAGACTAATGCTTCTACTTCTACCCATGAAATTGATTCAAAAACAGTTATGGCTGTTATGACTATTGAATCCATAACAAAAAAGATTTATACCTGTGCAGAACTTCTGGACAGTAAATTTGAAAAGTATTTAAAATTAGCTAATTGTGATGAAATTATACTAAGTAGAAATTATGGCAGAATTATGCTTGCAAATGCTTCTGCTGCTACCGGTGTTTCACATGTTGTTAATGAAATTATAGATGTAAATTCAGCTACTCCTGTGACAGTTATTAATTTCCCGGAGAGTTTTATTGATAAAACATTTAATGACCTATCCGGTCATTTTCTGAAACGTCGTGGTGATATATTAATCGGGGTATTAGAACATACAGGAAATATTTTTCAAAGGAAAAGAGAAATATTGCAGGAAGTACAAAAAACACCTGATATTTCAAAGCTGGTAGTTAATCTTCAGCTTGTAAAAAAGATTTTCCCGAATGACCCTATAATTAACCCAGGTAAAAATTATATTATTAAGAAAAATTCTAAAGCCATAATAATACCTTTAAATAAGGTATATTTAAAGAGAAATTCAAATGACAAAAAGAAGCAAAAACATTGAAGCAACAATTGAGACTTTAAAAGAAGTATCTATTTTTAAACCGTTTGCAAAAAAAATTGAAGAACTAAAAACCATTGCAAAAATAATGAACTTTAAAAAAGTTAAAAAAGGAACTGCAATAATAAAAGAAGGGGAATTCGGTGATATATTATATATTTTAGAATCAGGAGCTGTTAATATTTTGAAAAAGACCCTTGAAAAAGAAGAATATACAGTTGTGCGGTTAGAGAGTAAAAAGGGGTCTATTATTTTTTTTGGTGAACTGGCACTTCTGGATAATGATAAGCGTTCAGCCACAGTTGTAGCTGATACTGATTGTAAGCTTTTAGTAATTAGAAGAGCTGATTTTATTAAATTAGGAAATAAATTTCCTCATTTAGGCTTGCCTATTACAAGAGAGATCTCTACTATACTTGCTTCCCGCTTGAGAAAAGCAAATGAAGACATTATTGTATTATTTGAATCACTTGTAGGAGAAGTCAGGGAAGCAATTAACTATTAAATTAATGCTCACAAGAGATTTAGATTTTTATCTGCCTGAAAATCTTATTGCCCAATATCCTTTAGAAAAAAGAGATGAATGTAAATTATTATTGTATTCAAAGGCTTTAGGTAAAGTAAAACATACTATTTTTAAAGAAATTATTCAATATCTTAATAAAGATGATATACTTATATTTAATAATACCAGGGTTTTTGCTGCACGTTTGTTTGGCAGAAAAAAAGATACAGGTGCTAAAATTGAATTTTTACTTCTTGAAAAAATTAAAAACAGAATATGGAAAGCCCTTATTAAACCTGCAAGGAGAGTTAAAGAAGATACAGAGATTATTTTAGACCAGGAGATTCATATCAGAGTAAATAAAATTTTGGGTGAGGGACAGTTTATTGTGGAATTTGAAAAAGATATGGATTTTCAGGATATGAATCAAATTGGTGAAATACCCCTTCCTCCTTATATTAAACGAAGTTTAAAAAAAGAAATTGACAATAAGTATTATCAAACAGTATATGCCCAGGAATATGGAGCAGCAGCAGCTCCTACTGCTGGATTTCATTTTACTGAAGAATTAATAGAGGAGTTAAGAAAAAAAGGGGTACGAACAGGATATATTACATTGCATATTTCATATGCTACTTTTGCACCCATAAGGGCGGAATTTGTAAAAAATCATAAAATGCATTCAGAATATTTAATAATACCAGATGCGACTGCTGAATTGATTAATAATAATAAAAGAGGAAGGGTTATTGCTGTTGGAACAACAGTGGTCAGGGGTCTTGAAAGTGCTGCAGTTTCAGATAAAAAGATTAAGTTATATAAAGGATTAGTGGATACTTTTATAACACCTGATTATAATTTTAAAATTGTAAATGGTATTATAACAAATTTTCATCTTCCAAAAAGTACTTTGTTATTGCTGGTAAGTGCATTTATTGGACTAAATAAATTAAAGTCATTATATCAGGAAGCTATAGATAAGAAATATTATTTTTTTTCTTATGGCGATGCCATGATGATTATTTAATAATTATGCAACAACTCTAATAAATATTGACAGAATATTTTAAGGTATTACTTTTTATATATGGAAATAAATGTTATTCGTGATTCAATAAAATATCATCGTATAAAAATAACTGATCATGCAGAGTAATATTTCAGATTTTCTAAAATTGTAGTGTAGGAGTTAAGACTTTAGTCTTTTATAAGTTTTTTATAAAATTCTAAAGAATTAATTCCTTCATCCTGAGCAATAAATTGCACCATAATTTGTATATATTATTTTTTTTTAGAAAATCTAAATTATTATGTATTGATAACTGTTTATCGTCCAGATCCAAATTTATGGATTAATTGGAAAGAAAGGAGAAGAAAAAAATGAAATCATTTAATAAATGTCCAATCTGTGGAAGCGATATAATCACAAAAGAAGTAGAGAAATTACTTCGTGGTGGAAATAATACTGCAATTGTAAAAGTTGAAGCTGAAATTTGTCTCCATTGTGGAGAAAGGTTGTATTCTAAGGATACTATTCAATTATTTGAAAAAATTCGGAGCAAGCTTAAAAGAAGAGAAGTGTCAGAATATCAACCTGTTGGAAAGACATATCAAGTAGTTTAGGGCATCTTGAAAAATTAGAACCAGCGAATTATTATGACTTGTCCAAAAGGTACCGCCAAAAGGTACCTTTTGACCTTTATTTAGTCAGTATAATAAATTCTACGCGTCGGTTTTTTGCACGGCCTTCTTCTGTATCATTAGAAGTAATTGGTTTAGACTCACCAAATCCTTTTGTTTTAATTTTAGTATCAGTTATACCATTTTTCACCATGAATTCTTTAACTTTACCAGCCCTTCTGCCGGATAGTTTCAGGTTGTACTCATCATTACCAATATTATCTGTATGACCTCTGATTTTTATTTTAAGCTGTGGATTTTCATTTAATAATTTTGCTATTTCTTTTAATGTGGGTATAGATTTTGTTGTAAGTTCAGCACTGTTATATTTAAATCCAATATCCTGAAAAACATAAGATGCCTGATGTTTGATAGGGTCTAATCTCATATCAATACTTTTTTTCTTTTGTTCTGGTTTTCTGGTAATGGTTTTAACAAAAAAGTCTTTTGCCCTGGCTGTAATTGAGAATTCCTTATCTTTTTCTACCTTAATAGTAGTTTTTCCGTTTTGTGTTTTATACCGGGTAATCTTATTATCCTGCCAAACAGTAACTTCACCAGATAAAGGTTTATTCTGATTATCCTTTAATTGAATAAGAATGGTTTCTTTTTTAGGTTTTTTTTCTTCTGATAAAGATGCTACAGGAGGAAGTACTGGATGCAGTATTCCAATAGATACGCTGTAAAGTTTTGTCCCCATAGCCATGTAAATTCTGCCATTTGCAGATGAGAGTGTACCTCTTTTACCGCTAAATTCAGTTTTAAATTTCCAGTTTAATTTTTTACTATATGAATTATATGAATAAAGTTCTCCTTTACGATTAGGAATAAACAGGGTTTCCCCAATAATTATAAAAGAAGATCCTTTTTCATTAAAATTATTAAAAGAATCAATAATATTCCCATTTTCCGGATTTAGCATGTAAATTTTGCTGTTATCCAGAGAAATATAGAGGCGTTTGTTGGCAAAAACTGAACTGGATGCAATGTGATGTTCAAATGGTTTTATCCATAACAGTTTACCATTGTTTGCATTAAAAGAATAAAGATGGTCTATAGAACCTATAAAGACTTTTTCATTATAAACAACAGGTGTAAAAATATTAGCATCAGAAGGAATATCCTGTTGCCATAATAGTTTGCCATTAACAGCACTTAGGCAGAACAGTTGTGAACTCTTTTTTTGAAATTCTTTTGAAATAAAATATATTTTTTTATTCCAGTAAATAGGGGTACCGCCATAAACTTTTACTTTGCTGTTTTTCCAGACAATATGTCCATTGTGAATAAGCCTGGCATAAAAAAATTTCCTGCTCCCATAATAAACAATACCACCTATAACAATAGGTGTGGAAAGTTGTACAGATATTCCTTCTTTACGTGACCAGAGAATAGTTCCTTTCTCAATTTCTATACAGTAAATATGATCTCCTGCTGTTACAAGTACATAATTTTTATAAGTTACAGGAGATTTCATAGGTGGATAGTCCAGTTTGCATTTCCAGATAATTTTACTTGTGATTTCATTTAAGGCATATACATGCTTATCCATACAATTTACAAAGATAATATGATTATGCGGTACAGGGTAAAACAAGTAAGAAGGAGCCTTGAAAGACCAGTTCAGTGTTGTATCATCAGGAACAATCTCATCATTGTTTCCTGTCAGGTAATGGTTGCCCATAAACATTGGCCATGAGGAAAAAAGATAATCAGGGAGAATAAAAAGAGAAAGAAGGAGTAATAAAATTATTTTTTTATTTAAAAAATTCATTATCTATATAATAAATATTTTTAATTTTAGTTTCCATTTTTTTTATAATTTGACATTGTTAATAAAAAGGTTATTTTTCCTTCTATGAAATATTTAAAGATTATTATTTTACTGTCTCTTCTGTGTATGTTAAGCTGCGGAAAATTTAGAAAATTACGGTTAGCTTACAGTATAAAATTTTCATTGCCTATTAATAGTAGAGAAGATGCTGTAAAAATTTTAAATACATCTGATTTCTTTTTTGATGCCCCATCATCTTATTATATAAAAAGTAAAAATCTTTATATTATAGATAAATTTAATAACAGGATTCTGCAGTATAATAAAAGAAATAAGATGGTATTAAAAATAACAAATGAACAAAAAAATAATATTAATCTTGTTTTTTTCAGGTCCAATCAAGTTTTACAACCGTTTACTTTAAATAATGATTTGTTCAGTTTTAGAGATCTGGAGAATATATTTGTTAATGATGAATATATTTATTGTGAAAGTGTATTAATGAAAAAAGGTGAGGAACATCCTATAAATGCTTATTCAATTATATTAAAATATAATCTTAATGGTGAGCCAGTGAATGTAATAGGATTAAAAAAAGGGCAGAATAAAATTTATTCTTTTTCAAATTTAATAAAATTTACTGTTGATAAAAAGCAAAATATATTTATTTATTCCAAACAGGATGAAAACTGGCAGATTTTAAAGTTGGATTTAAATCTTAATATTATTTATAAATTTCGTTCTTATGATTTATTACAGAATTATGATTTTAAAAATAAAGAAAAAGAAAAAATTGTAATTGAAAATATTGATAATTCCATTAATGGAGATTTTCTTTTAATAGCCTGTACTTATTTTAAAAATGAAATTGAATTCCAAAAAATGATTTTTTATAGAATTGATATTGCAACTGGTAAGGTAATAAAATTGTTTAAGGTCAGTGATGAAAATTTTAATTTTGTGTTATTGGATAATTCAAATTTAGTATATCTATGGGCTTCTGAGTCACTGAGAAACAATAAAGAAGGAATTACCATCAGGATTTTTAATTTAGCAGGGAAGATTATTACAAATTATTATATAAAACTAAACAGAAGCGAAGCACAATGGTTTGATATTAAAATGCAGAAAGACAGATTGATTTCAGGCATTAATATTGCTGAAAATAAATTTAATGTTGTGGAGTGGAAATGAAAGTATTATTTTCAAAAGAAATGGTTGATATTGATAGAAAAACAATAGAGGAGTACAAAATCAGCGGATTAATTTTAATGGAAAATGCAGGAATATCTGTTGCCCATTTTATAATGAAAAATTATCCAGATAAGAAAATAGCTGTTTTTGTTGGTTCTGGAAATAATGGAGGAGATGGCCTGGTCATTGCAAGACATCTGTTTTTAAATAATTATAAGGTTACTCTTTTTTATGTTGGAGACAAAAAAAACACAACAAAAAGCAATAAAAAAAATTTCATAATTTGTAAAAAGTTAAATATTCCCATTATTAATATTAAGGATCATAAAAGTTTTGAAAAGAATAAGGAATTGATAAATCAGCATGAAGTTATAATTGATGCCATTCTCGGGATAGGTTTAAGAACACCGCTTGCAGGTCATTATCTGGATATAATTAAGTATATTAATGAATTTAAGGACAAAATTAAAATTGCAGTTGATATTCCCACAGGATTATCTGCTGATACTCCTGTTATTAAATCAGAAGTATTTAGGGCTGATACGACCATTACTTTTGGATTGCCAAAGATTTCTCAAGTTTTATCTCCAGCAAGAAATTTTATCGGTGAATTAATTGTAAAAAATATTTTATTTCCACGGGAATTATTAAAAAATAATAAGCTGAAGATAAATTTAATTACCAGGGAAATTGTAAGAGCATACCTTCCTAAAAGAATAAGCACATATCACAAAAATGATTTTGGTAATGTTGTGATTTTTGCAGGATCAGTTGGCAAAAGCGGAGCAGCAGTTCTGGCATCTGAATCTTCCTTAAAAGCAGGTGCAGGGCTTGTGACAGCAATCATCCCTTTTGAAATCAATGATATCCTGGAGAATAATTTAACAGAAGGAATGACCTTTCCTGTTCAGTTGGATGAAACAGAAGAGTCTTTTAAAAAATGCCAGGCTCTTTTTGAAAAAGCAGATGTTATTTTAGCAGGGTGTGGAATTACTACTGATGAGAGAGCTGAATTATTTTTAAAAAAGATTTTATCTTTAAAGAATAAGACCATAATACTTGATGCAGATGCTTTAAATATTGTTGCAAAGGATTTATCTGTACTGAAAGGAGAAAATGATTTTATATTAACTCCTCATATTGGTGAGATGAGTCGATTAACTAAAAAGAAAACACCAGAGATTATAAATAATATGATTCAAACAGCTTCAGAATTTGCCATGCTGTATAATGTTGTATTGGTTTTAAAATCCTCTGAAACTATTATCGCTGATAAAAATGGAGATATTTATATTAATAATGCCGGTAATGAAGGAATGGCAACAGCAGGCAGCGGGGATGTGCTTTCAGGTGTTATTGCCGGGTTGGCTGCTCAGAATATTAAGCAGAACAGACCTGGTTTTCAATCAGCAGTAGCAGGTACATTTTTGCATTCTCTAGCAGGTGATTTTGCTTTAAAGAAAAAGGGGAGTTTTTCTTTAGTAGCTTCTGATATTATTAATAATTTAAATAAGGCATTTGCTTCATGTTAGAACGGCCAAAAAGATTTTTATTCAGCAGGAGATCATTATGGATTACTATTATTGATTTTGCTATAATATTTACAATCCTTTTTTTTATTAATAGTTATTTATTAAGCATTAAAGCTGTAAAATTTCAAGATTTTAAATTAAAATTTAAATATGATAAATTAAGAAATGATATCGGGTATGTTTTTACATTTAATATTTTATACAAAGGGGATAATGAAAAGGAAATTAAGACAGATAATAATGTAAGATTTTTTATTCAGAAAAAAAATGATAAAAAAATAGTATGGGAAAAACATATTAAAAAACCAACATTTCCTTTAAATATTTTAAAAAATTCATTAATATTAAAAGAAGATGATTTTATAAGTTATACTTATATTTACGATTCCCAGAATGAAACTGTATTGACACAAGATAAATGGCTGTTTGGTGTAAAAGTGACAATGGAAACAAACCATTTTACCCTAACTATTCCAGTTACTACAAAATCTAAAAAGGGATTTGGAAAGTTGTTAAAATGACTATGAATAAAGAAATATTTAAGCATAAATTATGTGTACGATATTTTGAAACTGATCAGATGGGATTTGTTTATTATTCTCATTATTTAGTCTGGTTTGAAGCAGCACGAACAGATTTACTAAAAAAGAAAGGTCTGTCTTATAAGAAATTTGAAGAGATGGGTTATTTTTTACCTGTTTCAGAAGCACATTGTAAATATATATCCCCAGGTCATTATGAAGATGATATTATTATTGAAACATGGGTAGAGGAAATAAAGAGAGCAAGTTTAAGGATTGCTTACAGAGTTTTAAGAGAAAAAGATTCACAATTATTAGCAAAGGGATATACCATTCATCCCTGTATTAATAAAAATCGTAAAATTGTTCCTTTCCCTGAAGAATTTCAAAATATTTTTTAATAAAAAAATATGCTTATATATAATGATACTTTCCGCTATTATTAAAACTTACTTTAAAAAAATACATATAGGAAATTAATTTTTTTTATTTTTTTTCTTGACTTTTGTTTTGAAATGGTGATATTTGGGGAAATGTGGAGAAAAGTGGAAAAGTATTATTAAAAAGAGTATTAAGTTATGTTTAAAGGAACATTTTTTCATACTTTAGATGAAAAAGGCAGAATTGCTATACCTAATAAATTGCGCCAGCAAATAGAAAAATCCGGAGATACAGAGATTTTAATTATTACACAAGGTTTTGAAGGTTGTTTATTGGCATATCCTCAGGACCAATGGAAAATGATAGAAGAAAAAGCAGAAAAACTGTCTATTTTAGATGAAGCAGCAAGGAATTTTGTCCGGTTTTTTATTGCGCCTGCATCAGAATGTGTATTAGATAAGTTAGGTCGTATTATTTTACCTACTAATTTAAGAGATTATGGTAAAATCAAGAAAGATGTTGTTATTTCAGGTGCTTTAAATAAAATTGAGATCTGGTCAAAAGAAAATTATGAAAAATACTGGGAGGAATTTAAAAGTTCACAAAATGATGTTATAAAGCAAATGAAAGATATTGGATTATAATTGGGAGGGGTACATGTATTACCATAAGCCGGTAATGCCGACTGAAGTTCTTAAGTATCTCGCTGTGACTACCGATAATGTATATATAGACTGTACAACTGGTGAGGGTGGTCACAGCGAATTACTTTTACGAACAAGTAAAGTAAAATTATTAATTTGTATTGAACAGGATAGTGAACTCATAAAAATAGCTAAAGAAAGGTTAAAAAAATATAATAATGTTTTTTTTATAAATGATAATTTTATAAATATAAAAAACATTATAAAAGATTTAAAAATTAATAAAGTTGACGGTATTTTGTTTGATTTAGGTTTATCAACATTTCATTATAAAGAGAGTTCTAAAGGACTTTCATTTAATAAAGATCAGGAACTGGATATGCGGCTTGACAAGTATTTAAGAATAAGTGCTTATGATATAGTCAACAGCTATTCAGAAGATGAATTAAAAAAGATTATCTGGGCATATGGTGAAGAACGATGGACAAATCTGATTGTTAAAAATATCATTAAACAGAGGAAAAATAAGAAGATTCAAACCACATCTCAATTAAAGGAGATTATTGCAAAAACTATTCCTCGTAAATTTTGGAGAAAAGGTTTTCACCCGGCAACCAGAACGTTTCAGGCACTTAGAATTGAAGTTAATCATGAGCTTTCTAATTTAGAGAATGTATTAAGCCATAGTATTAATTTATTATCTAAAAATGGCCGCATTGTTGTTATCAGTTATCATTCCTTAGAAGATAGAATCGTGAAATATTTTTTTAGATTACATTCTTCTGGTTATGATGAAAATGGGATTATGCATGAACAAAAAAAAGGGATTTTAAAGGTTTTAACAAAAAAACCAGTTAGACCTGACGAGCAAGAAGTACAGACAAACAAAAGTGCCCGCAGCGCTAAATTGCGCTGTGCACAATTAGTTGAATAAACTATAAAGGGGAGGGAAAAGGGAAAATGAATGTTATTAGAAGAAGAGGTAAAAGAAAACAGGGATGTTTTTAAAGTATTTTTACAATTTACATTGTGGACTTTTATATTTATTTTATTAGTTTTTGTTTATATATGGCAGAATATTATAATTTCTGATTTTGAATATAAAATTAAAACAATGGAGAAACAGATAAGAGTGCTCTCTAAAGAGAAGCAGGAAATGGAGACTGAAATATCCTTTTTAGGTTCTCCTCGGCGAATAGGTGAAATTGCTGAAAAAAAACTTAAACTTATTCCTGTGCACCAATCGGATATTATCTGGATTGATTATAAAAATCAATCCAAGCAGTACACTAAAAAATTAAAAAAATCGAGGTGATCAAAATTTGTAGATTAGTTTAGAAATTAAAAAATTATTGGTTTGAGCCTCAGAAACTCAAACCAACGAGTCATTGCTGGTTCGAGCCTCAGAAACTCAAACCTCTGTTTATGGTTCGGGTTATGAAATCCGAACCAGCTAATAATAAATCAATAAACTAGTAAACCAATAAACCAGAACTGGGAGGGGAATGGTTGAAATTATTTGAACTTCTAAAAGATACCGGGATTAAATACAATTTACAATTCAAGCATATTAATATTTCTGGTATTTCGTATAATTCTTCAGATACTAAAAAAGGCTTTTTATTTGTAGCTATTGCCGGCTTCAGTACTGATGGACATAAATATATTAAAAATGCTATTCTGAACCGGGCATCTTTAATTGCTGTTGAGAACCATTCGTATTTAAAAAAAAATCATCTTTCTTACAGGGATTCCTATATTTTATATAAAAACAAAAAGATCCCTTTTATTCTTTTTAAAAATAACCGAATTTTATTATCCTGCTTATCAGCTAATTTTTATAATCATCCATCTAAAAAAGTTAAATTAATTGGTATAACAGGAACTAACGGGAAAACAACTGTTTCTTATTTACTTGAACATATTCTAAAGGCAGGTGGTTATAAGGTTGGAGTTATAGGTACTATTAATTACAGGATAGGGAAAAAAATTATGCCTGCTTCAGTAACTACACCTGAGTCCTTAGATCTTCATCGTTTATTGAATGAAATGGTTAAAAAGAAAGTAGATTATGTTATAATGGAAGTATCTTCTCATTCCCTGGTTTTAAACAGGGTTGATGATTGTCATTTTAATCATGTTATTTTTACTAATCTTACTGAAGATCATTTTGATTTTCATAAAAATTTTTCTAATTATTTTCATGCAAAACAAAAATTGTTTGAAATTTTACTGGCAAGTGAAAAAAAAGTTAAATGCGGATTCATCAATCATGATGATAAATATGGCATGAAAATACTTCATAATTATAAACGCATTAAAACAATTACATTATTTACTTACGGAATGAAACAGAAATCTGATTTTATGGCAAAAGATATGAAAATTGATTTAAATAAAAGTGAATTTGACTTTAATTATAAAAATAAATTATATAAATTTAAATCCAGATTAATAGGCAGTTTTAATATACAAAATATTCTTGCTGCAGTTGGTATTGGTATTGTTGAAAAAATCAGTATAAAAAAGATCATAAATGCTATTGCTTTTTTCAGGAAGGTTCCCGGCAGAATGGAAATTATTAAAGCAGGAGATTATTATGTAGGAATTGATTATGCGCATACTGAAGATGCATTGCGTAATGTTTTACAGACAGTAAAAGATTTAGATCCTTTAAGAATTATTACTGTTTTTGGCTGTGGAGGGGATAGGGACAGGATGAAGAGACCACTAATGGGAGAAGCTGCATGTAAATATTCTGATTATATTATTTTAACATCAGATAATCCAAGGACGGAAAAGCCTGCGCAGATTATTAAAGAAATAGAAGAAGGTGTTAAAAAAAAAAGTTTCCTGCTTATGTTAAAATCATTAACAGGAAAAAAGCAATTAAAAAAAGTTTATCAATTGCAGGAAAGGGAGATTTCATCCTTATTGCAGGAAAAGGACATGAAGATTATCAAATAATTGGCAAAAAAAAGATATATTGTAATGATAAAGAAATTGTAAAGAAGTTTTTAAAAAAAAGGAGTAAAAAATGCTGAATATTTCTGTTGAAGAAATATTAAAAATTACAGAAGGTAAATTAGTTCAGGGTGATAATAAAATAATAAACAATGTTTCATTTGATTCAAGGACAATTAAATCAGGTGAATTTTTTATTGCTATTTCAGGACATAATTATGATGGTCATTCTTTTGTAGTTGATGCTTATAAAAAAGGTGCTGTTGGTGCTATGGTGGATATTATAAAATTAAATGCTGTTATATCTTTATTTAAAAAAAAGGGGTATTCCAGCCTGCCTCCTGAGTTCATTATTATTAAAGTAGAAAATACTTTAAGAAGTCTTGGTTTAATTGCAGCATTTTATAGAAGACGTTTTAAAGTAAATACAATAGCAGTTACAGGTAGTAATGGGAAAACAACAACAAAAGAATTGATTTATAATCTCCTGCTTTCAAAGTATAAAAAAGATGAAATTTTAAAGACTGAGAAGAATTATAATAATGAGATAGGCGTACCACTTACTATTTTCAAATTAAATTCCAATATAAAAGTTTTTATAGCTGAACTGGGAATCAATCATATAGGAGAAATGCAGAGGCTGGCATATATGGTTGATCCGAATTATGGTATTATCACTAATATTGGGGAGACCCATCTGGAATTTTTAAAAAATGATAGAATAGTTGCTAAAGCAAAAGCAGAGTTGGTTCCTTATATTAAGAATATTTTATTTTTTAATTTTGATGATAAATATTACAGTTATTTTCAGAATTTTGCTCAGTGTAAGATTAAAGGATTTTCTCTGAATACGGAATTGGATGTTGAAGATATCCATACATTTGATGCTATTCAGAATTGCGGTTTAAAGGGGTATGATATAATATATAAAAAAGAGAAGATAAAATACAGTTTAGTGGGAGAGCATAACCTTTATAATCTACTCAGTGCTTTAACAGTAGTAAATTTATTTAATATTAATTTAAAAAGCATTAAAAAAATTGTTGAAAAATTTAAGCCCCTTAAAGATAGAGGAAGTATAACTAAATATAAAAATTTAACTATTTTCTTTGATGCTTATAATGCTAATCCTACTTCAATTAAGTCGTTACTTTATTTTATTCATCATTTAAAATTCCAGAACCAGATAGCTGTTTTAGGTGATATGATGGAATTAGGGAAAAAAGCAATGAAGCACCATACAGATATTTTAAATTATGCTTCTAATTTTAATTTTAAAAAGATTTTTTTATTTGGGAAATACTATAATAAAGTATATAGGGAACGTTTAAATGATAAAAGCCTTTTTAAACCAATGAAAGAATTACAGATGATAGGAAAAGAGTTGAAAGTCATGGCTAAAGGAAATGAAGAGACAATTGTATTGATTAAAGGGTCAAGAAAAATGGAAATGGAAAAGCTGTTGAAATATATAAAGTAAGGAGTCAATATGTTATATCATTTATTATATCCTTTAAAAGATATTTTTATTGGATTTAACCTGTTTAAATACATAACCTTCCGGGCAGCCTATGCAACTGTTACATCTTTATTATTAACATTTTTTATTGCCCCGAAAGTTATTCAGTGGGCAAAGAAAATGAAATTTGGTGAAGTAATAAGGGATGATGGTCCCAAACATCATCATATTAAAAAAGGGACACCAACAATGGGGGGATTGATGATCCTTTTTTCTGCACTTTTTTCAGTATTTTTATGGGCGAGATTTGATAACATGTATATCTGGTTATTTATTATTACAACTGTTTTATTTGGAGCTTTAGGCTTTATTGATGATTATATAAAAATAATAAAGACAAAGAAAAAAGGAATCAGGATGCGTGTTAAATTAGGAGGGGAGATTGTTATTAGCCTTATTGTTGTATTGATTTTTTATTATTTTATTCAGTATAAATATAAAGCTGTTCTTTTTCTTCCATTTATAAAAAATGCTGTAATTAATCTTGGTGTATTTTACATATTATTCGGGGTTATAATAATGGTTGGTTCTTCTAATGCTGTTAATTTAACAGATGGACTGGATGGACTGGCTATTGGCTGTTCTTTGTTTACATTATCAGCTTTTACTGTGCTTGCTTATTTATCAGGTCATTTTAAAATAGCACAGTATTTAATGATACCGCATATTCCTCAGGCAGGAGAATTATCAGTTTTTGGAGGTGCTTTTATGGGAGCCTCTATGGGGTTTTTATGGTATAATTCTCATCCAGCAGAGATTTTCATGGGTGATACCGGAGCTTTAACTTTAGGTGGTATTATAGGTCTTTTTGCTGTGACATTAAAGAAAGAAATTTTGCTTTTAATTTTAGGAGGGATTTTTGTAATAGAAGCCTTATCTGTTATTATTCAGGTTGTTTCATTTAAGTTATATAAAAAGAGAGTATTTAAAATGGCTCCCTTGCATCATCACTTTGAATTAAAAGGTATTCCAGAATCAAAAATTATTATACGTTTCTGGATTGTAGCTTTAATATTCACATTGATTGGATTATCAACATTGAAGATACAATAGAAAACAGGATGGATATTTTAAAAAGCCACAGAGTCACAGAGACACAGAGAATATTTTTAATAAATTATATTATTTTCTTTGTGACTTTGTGACTCTGTGGCAATATTTTAGGAGAGTTAATTTATGTCAAAAATAGCTTTAGTACTTGGATTTGGAGGAAAGAGCGGTGTTGCTGCTGTTAATTTTTTACTAAAGAAAGGATATATGGTTAAAGCCAATGACATTAAGGAAAAAAAAGATTTGATAGAGTGTATGGAAAAAATTTCAGATAAAAAAAAGGTTCAATTTATTTGCGGCAGTCACAATACAGAAATACTTAATAATGTTGATATTGTGGTTATAAGTCCGGGTGTTCCTTCTGATATTGCAATATTAAAAAAAGCTAAAGAACTTAAACTAACTGTATTAAGTGAAGTAGAGCTAGCATGGCAGCATTTTCCTTTAAATTGGATATGTATTACAGGTACAGATGGGAAATCAACAACAACCAGTTTGATTGGACAAATTTTAACATTAAAGTATCCAGATACCATTATAGGCGGTAATCTAGGGGTGCCTTTAACAGAAATGATTTTAGATGCAAAAGAGAGTTCTTACATTGTAGCTGAATTATCAAGTTTTCAACTGGAAAATATTATTCATTTGAAGCCTAAAATAGGTGTGCTGATTAATATTGCTCCTGACCATCTTAACCGATATCATGATTTTAATGAATATGTTGAAGCAAAATTTAATTTGTTTAAAAATCAGACAGAAGAGGATTTTTCTGTTTTTAATAAAGATAATAAAATTACAATGAAATGGCTGCAGAATAAAGATATTAAATCACATAAGTTTTATTTTTCCTTTTCAGGTTCTGTGGAAGCCGGGGCATTTTATGAAAATAAAAATTTTAACTGGAAATATAATATGTATAAGGAAACAATATTTCAGGATGGATTACAGGAAATCAAAGGAGAACATAATAAGGAGAACATTTTAGCTGCCATAACAGTGGCAAAATTATTAAAAATTGAAAATGAATATATCATAGAAGGAATAAAAAGTTTTAAGGGACTGCCTCATCGCATGGAATTGGTAAGAAAATGGCAGGAAAGAAGTTTTTTTAATGATTCAAAAGCTACAACAACATCAGCAGTAAGTAAAAGTATCATTGGATTTGATAATATTATTCTTATTATGGGAGGCAGGGATAAAGGCATGGATTATTCAGAGTTAAATGAAATATTAAATAAAAAAGTAAAAAAATTGATTTTAACAGGTGAATTAAAAGAAAAAATAAAAAATTCAGTTGATTACCCTGAAAATAATGTTGTTATAATTGATGATTTTAAGGAAGCCATTGAAAAAGCTTATAAAGTAAGCAGTCCGGGAGATAATATTATTCTCGCCCCTGGTGGGACATCTTATGACAGGTTTAAGAATTTCAAGGAAAGAGGAGAAACATTTAAAAAAATAGTTAACCAATTGACATGAAAAAAATATTTTATAATATACCGGATTTTAAACTGCTTGCTGTAGCTTATATAATTATAGCCTTTGGAATAAGTATGGTTTACTCGTCAAGCATACATGTTTCCAAGTCATTATATCATAATCAATATTATCTTTTTAAGAATCAGCTTCTATGGCTTGTTATTGGAACTATATTCCTCATGGCTGTTTTTAATATGGATTATAAGGTTTTTATAAAAGTATCAAGAGTTTTAATACTTATAAATTTAATTTTACTGGTATTAGTTCTTATACCTTCAATTGGTACGAAAGTTGCCGGGTCAAGAAGCTGGATTCGTTATAAGTATATCAGGTTTCAGCCTTCTGAGTTTATTAAAATTTCATTAATCCTTTATCTTGGTACAATGTTTAACAAGAAAAAAATAAATACAGAGAGTTTTACAGAAGGATATCTCCCTCCGCTTATAATCAGTACACTGGTCTTTTTCCTGGTTTTACTTCAACCGGATTTCGGGAGTGCTGTTTTAATAGCATTGATTATTGGACTTTTATTTTTTATAAGCGGTATAAAAATAAAGTTTTTAATTATGACGTTTTTTTCTATTTTACCATTTGCTTATTTTTTAATCACAAAAGTAAGTTACAGGAAGATGAGATTTCTTACTTTTTTAAACCCTTATGCAGATCCTATTGATAAAGGTTATCATATTTTACAATCCATTAAATGTTTTAAATTAGGTTCAATAACAGGAGTGGGTATTGGAAAGAGTACACAGAAATTATGGTACCTGCCGCAGCCTCATACTGATTTTATATATTCTGTAATTGGTGAGGAGACAGGATTTGTTGGCTCTCTTATATTACTTTTATTATTTTGTTATCTTATATTCAGGGCTTTTAAGATTGCATATCATGCTTCTGATAAATTTAGTTTTTTAGCAGCCAGCGGAGTTGGACTGATGTGGACAATCCAGGTTTTAATTAATGTTTTTGTAACATTAGGATTAATACCGGTAACAGGATTGCCATTGCCTTTTATCAGTTATGGAGGGTCGTCTCTGATTACTAACATGATTGGTGTAGGAATACTGTTGAGTATTTCAAAGAGTGTAAATAAAAATAAACAAGTTAAAGTTATAAAAGGATTAAACTGGTAATGAAGAACAAATATACATTTTTTATTTCAGCAGGAGGTACTGGAGGACATATTTTGCCGGGATTAAGTATATATCAGTTATTAAAGAAAGATCAGCATTGTGTAAAATTTATCTGTCGGAAAAAGGATTATAATTTTATTGATGATTTAAAAAGTATAAAAAAAGATTTAATTTTCTTTTCAGGTTTTGGTTTCAGGCGAAAAATTGATTTAAGGAATATCTTATTTTTTTATCATTTAGTGCTCAATATCTGGAGAAGTTTTTTTATATTTTTAAAGTTTTATCCAGATGCTGTGATTTCTATGGGTGGTTATATTACTTTTCCTGTTCTTCTGGTTAGTTGGCTTTTTCATAAACCTTTTTTTATCTGTGAACAGAACACATACCCTGGGATTGTAAACCGTGTTTTTGGGAATAAAGCCGGCAAGGTCTTTATTAATTTTAATTATTCAAAGAAATTTTTTAAAAATTCTAAAGTAACTGGTAATCCTATAAGAAGAGAACTTAAAGAAAAAACATCATTAAAACAAGCTTATGATTTTTTCAAGTTTAAAAAAAAGAGAAAAGTGCTTTTGGTTATGGGAGGCAGTCAGGGTGCATTAAAAATTAACATGATTTTTGAAAAGATTATTCATAAACTCGATAAATATAATATAGTCTGGCTTGTAGGCAAAAACAATTATTTTTTGTTTAAAAAGAATAAAAATGCGAATGTAAAAGTTTTTAGTTATTTAAAAGAAATAAATTTTGCCTATGCTATAGCTGATTTAGCAATTTGCAGAGCAGGTGCTATGACTATTTCAGAATTATCCTTCTTTGGAGTGCCTGCATTATTTATTCCATTGCCTACTGCTTCAGGCAATCATCAGTATTTAAATGCTGAAACTATTTTTAAAATAAGAGGTGGAGATATGATTGTAGAAAAAAATTTAAATCATAATGTTTTACTTGGCAAAGTCAGGTATTTAATGGATAAGGAAATTCTTTTGAAAAAATATAAAAATAACATTAGAAAATTTTACAGAGAAGAGAGTGAAGATAAAATTGTAAAGGAAATATACCTTATGTTAAAAACTTAAGAAAAAATGAGTAAATATAAATGATAAAAAAAACAAAATTATTTGGAAAAACTGAAGTAATACATTTTATAGGAATTGGCGGGAGCGGAATGAGCGGTATTGCTGAGATTCTGTTAAATCTCAGGTTTAAAGTAACAGGATCAGATATTGCATCTTCTGAGACTGTCTGTCACCTTAGGAAAGCAGGAGCTCTTGTGTTTATTGGACATAAAGCTAGCAATGTTACACAAGCTGATGTTGTTGTTTATTCATCAGCAATTGATAAAAAAAATCCTGAAATAAAAAATGCATTAGTTTTGAAAATCCCCATTATTCCCAGGGCAGAGATGCTTGCTCAGTTAATGCGTCTTAAACGGGGAATTGCTGTTGCAGGAACACATGGAAAAACAAGTACAAGCTCTATTATTGGTAATATATTTTTTCAGGCTCAATTAAAACCCACAACTATTATTGGAGGAAAAGTTTTTAATATTGGTTCTAATGCAAAATTAGGAAAAGGAGAGTTTGTAATATGTGAAGCAGATGAAAGTGACGGTTCCTTTTTAAAATTATCACCTGAAATTGCTGTTGTGACTAATATTGATAATGATCATCTTGATTATTACGGATGCATGAAAAATTTGAAAAAAGCTTTTATTCAGTTTATAAACAAAATACCATTTTATGGATTTGCCGTAGTATGTATTGACAGTAAATTTGTTCGCTCTATTTTACCATTTTTAAATCAGAAAGTAATTACTTATGGAAAAAGTACTGATGCTGATTTTGTTATAACCAATATTAAGAATAGAGATAAAACTACTTTTGATTTAAAATTTCAGAATCAGAGATTTTCCAGTATTACAATAAATTCATTAGGAATGCATAATATATTAAATTCTACTGCAGGGATTATTGTCAGCCTGGAATTAAATTTAAAATGGAGAACCATATTAAAAGGGCTGGAAAGTTATATTGGTGTTGAGAGAAGATTAGAAAAAATTGGAGAGGTTAATAATATAAAAATCATTGATGATTATGGACATCACCCTACAGAGATTTCTGCAACATTGGATGCAGTATCTTTAAGAAGAGATTATAAGAAATTAATTGTTGTTTTTCAACCTCATAGATACAGTCGTACAAAATTATTATATAAAGATTTTAAAAATGTATTTAAAAAAGCTGATGCTGTAATTATTACAAAAATATATCCTGCAGGTGAGAAAAAAATAAAAGGAGTAACAGCGGAATTGATTTATAAAGTTGTTAAGCCAGGAAAAAATATATTTTATATTCCAACAAGGAATGGTATTATTAAAAAATTAAAAGAAATAACCCGTTCAGGAGATTTAATATTAACACTTGGAGCAGGTGATATAAAGACTTTGAGTAAAGAATTGTTGAAGGAATTGAGGCAATGACATTTTGTATTAAATCGATAGCCTGTTATTAGGAGAAAAATGGTAAATATTAAAGAGATTAAAAAGAAAAAGATTGCAGTTATTTATGGTGGAGAGTCAAGTGAACGAGAAGTATCAATACGCAGTGCGGAAAATATTTATAAGGTATTTATTCAGAAAGGTTATAATGCTGTGAAAATTAATCTTGATAAAAATATTTCTGAAAATTTAAAAAAGGAAAAAATTGATTTTGCTTATATTATTGTGCATGGATGTCCGGGTGAAGATGGCACCATACAGGGGCTTCTTGAAATAATGAAAATTCCTTATACCGGGTCAGGGGTACTTGGAAGTGCTATTGCAATAAATAAAATTGTAACTAAACAATTATTAATAGCTAATAATATTATGACTCCAGCCTTTTATGTTATCCGGGGAGAATGGAATAGCAGAGATTTAATAAACCTTGGTTTCCCGCTTATATTTAAACCATATTCTGAAGGTTCAAGTATCGGGATTATTAAAATCAATTCCGAAGAAGAATTAAAAAAAGCATTGCCTGATTTATTAAAGAAATATAAAATTGGCATTATTGAAAAATTTATAACAGGTAAGGATATAACCATTGGTGTTTTAGATATTGATAATAAAACTCAAGCACTGCCTATCCTTCAGTTGGCTTCAAAAAATGAATTTTATGATTATGATGCAAAATACACAAAGGGGAAAACAAAATTCATAATTCCTGCTCAGTTAAATGATGAATTAACTCAAAGAGCAAAGGACATTGCCATCAGAGCTTATAATGCTCTATGGTGCTGGGGTGTTTCCAGGGTTGACATGATTGTTTGTGAAAATAATGATATATTTGTTCTGGAGGTAAATACTATACCAGGAATGACGGATATAAGTGACCTGCCTGCAGAAGCAAAAGAAATGGGAATAGAATTTAGTGATCTTGTTGAAACAATATTAATAAGTGGATATACCAGATATGATAAGACAGAAGAATAAAATTATAAATTTACAGGATGATTTTTACCACAATAAAAAAATAGAAAAGGGTAAGAGAATTGTTTTAAAAGGAACTAAAATAATTAGTATTCTCATTATCCTTGCTGCTCTTGCATTAGTAGTAGGGCGAAGTATTGAATTTGTTAAAAAAACAAGTATGTTTAATATCAATAATCTGATAATAAATGGAAATGTTTATTTAACATTTAATGATATCATTGAGATAATTGATTTTAAATCAGGAGATAATATTTTTCATATACAGTTGAAAGAAATGAAAAATAGATTAGAGCTGCATCCAAGGGTAAAGTCAGTTTCTATTAAAAAAGAGCTTCCTGATAAGATTATTATTAATATCAATGAACGGAAACCACTGGCATTATTAAATGCCCAGAAAGATATTAATTATTGTTTATATGAAATAGATTCTGAGGGTTACATTATAGGAGAATATCCACATCTTCTTACTTATGATTTACCAGTGATAACAGGTTATTTTTTTAAAAATATTATTCTTGGAGAGAAATTAAATAATGAATTTTTTTTAAACATTTTAACAATATTATCAAGAATTGAAAATAAATATTATGATTTTAAAAGATTTATTGCAGAGATTAATATTAAAAAAGGATTTAAAAATCCTTCGATTATTATTTATCTTAATCATTTTAATACAAAAGTTAGATTTGGGGAATCATTTACAGAAGATAAGATAAATAAATTAAACTCTTTGTTAATGGTTATTGGTGAGAAAATTCATAAATTGGAATATATAGATTTTAAATATAATGAAGCAGTAGGTAAATATAAAATTTAAGGAATTTTATAAAAAAGAGGTGATTAAATTGGCAGAAGCAGGAATAATAACGGGGCTTGATATAGGCACAACAAAAGTTTGTGCTGTAATAGGGCAGATGAATGATTTAGGTGGAGTGGATATTATTGGCGTTGGTGTAGCTCCATCCTCGGGTCTAAGGAAAGGTGTAGTTGTTAATATTGATAATACAGTAAAGTCCATTAATAAAGCAGTAGAAGAAGCTGAACTAATGGCAGGAGTTGAAGTACAATCTGTTTTTACAGGAATAGCCGGGGGGCATGTTAAAAGTTTGAACAGTCGTGGTGTTGTGGCTGTATCCAGTAAAAACAGGGAGATAACAGCAAGTGATACTGAACGGGTTATTGATGCAGCACGCGCTATTTCGATTCCCATTGACAGAGAAGTAATACATATAATTCCACAAGAATATATTGTTGATGATCAGGATGGTATAAAAGATCCTGTAGGAATGTCCGGAGTCAGGCTGGAAGCAGAAGTTCATATTGTAACCGGTGCTATTGCAAGTATTGAAAATATAATTAAGAGTATTAACAGGGCAGGATATGAGGTTGAAGATATTGTTCTGGAGCCGCTTGCTGCCGCAGAATCTGTTATAACAGAAGAAGAGAAAGAGCTGGGTGTTGTGCTTATTGATTTAGGAGGCGGGACTACTGATATAATGATGTTTGTAAAAGGAAGTATATGGCATACTGGAGTTTTATCCCTTGGCGGCAATCATGTTACTAATGATGTTTCAATAGGATTACGCACTCCTGTTACATCCGCTGAAATAATTAAAAAAAGATATGGTACTGCATTTTCTGATACTGTTGACCCTGAAGATATTATTGAAGTTCCTGCTGTAGGAGGAAGACCATCAAAGAAAGTTGCTAAAAAAAATCTTTCTGAAATTATAGAGCCAAGGATGAGTGAGATATTGGAACTTGTTAAAAGAGAAATTAAAATGTCAGGATTTGATGAACTTATTGGTGCAGGGGCAGTACTAACAGGAGGTGGATCACTTTTAGATGGTACTATGGAATTATCTGAAAAAATATTAAACATTCCTGTAAAATTAGGAATTCCAGAAAATGTAGGTGGTTTAGTTGATAAAATCATCCAGCCTCAGTTTGCAACAGGTGTTGGATTAGTTTTATATGGATCAAAGAATGCCAGTATGAAAGGACTTTATAAAGGATCTGAAGAGAATGTTTTTAAAAATATTATTAAGCGGCTTGGAATGTGGTTTAAGGAGTATTTTTAAGGGGTCAGGTCTCATCATTT